>CBDUXN010000047.1:0-20331 GCA_965371185.1 uncultured Thermoplasmata archaeon | reverse complement strand
CAACTGGGGTATGGTTGATATGATAACAGCCTCGGATGGTGAGGCGGGGGACTATTTTGGAATTTCTGTTTCTATCATGGGTGATACTTTTATAATTGGAGCAGGATATGATAATATCAGTGGTGAAGATGAGCAGGGCTCAGCATATATATACAATCTAAGCCTCCCGAACAATATACCAACCATCACAACACCCGATAACACCACAGCCTATGAGGATTCACTATATTCTACAGATTATGATGCTGATGATCTTGACGGCGATCCATTAACATGGAGCTTATGGACCGATGCAGATGCATGGCTTTCTATCGATTCAGTTTCAGGTAACCTCTCGGGCACACCCGATAACAATCATGTAGGGACTTGGATAGTTAATGTCTCGGTGTCAGATGGCAATAACGGAACTGACTTTTCCAACTTCACCTTAACTGTAGTGAACATAAATGACGCTCCAATAATAACAACCAGCAATGTAAATACTGCAAATGAGGATGAGCTTTACAGTATCGATTATGAAGCATCAGATGATGATCAGGATATATTGAGCTGGGATGTGGATACAAATGCAAGCTGGTTGAGTATAGATGCTCAGTCTGGTGTTCTCTTAGGCACTCCTGATAACAGCGATGTAGGAACCTGGACTGTTAACGTATCTGTATCCGATGGCAATGGTGGAACTGACTTTTCCAACTTTACTCTAACTGTTGTAAACACAAATGACGCTCCCCGGATTACAACAGGCAATGACTATTCCGCAAATGAGGATGAGCTTTACAGCGTGGATTATGAGGCAACGGATGACGATCCGAGTGATACATTGAGCTGGGACCTGGATACCGATGCAAGCTGGTTGAACATCGATGGCTCCAGTGGTATTCTTTCTGGAATTCCTGATGAATTCGATGTAGGTTCTTACTGGGTAAATGTCTCGGTCTCTGATGGCAATGGCGGGATTGATTATACTGTTTTTACCTTAACAGTCTCGAGCACAAATAATGCTCCTATCATCATAACCGACAATATAAATTCTGTTTTGGAGGGTGAATTGTATAGCGTGGATTATGATGCAACAGATAATGACCAGGACATTCTGAGCTGGACCTTGAATACAAATGCAAACTGGTTGGACATTGACAGTTCCTCAGGCGTTCTTTCAGGGACTCCTGATAGTAACGATGTGGGTTCATATTCGGTTAAGGTTACAGCCTCAGATGGAAAAGGCGGAAGTGACGAAACCGAGTTCACATTGGAAGTGCTTGCAGATTCCGATGGGGATGGCATTCCCGATTCTGATGATACGGATAATGACAATGACGGGTATATGGATAATAATGATGCTTTTCCAGATAATCCGGATGAATGGCTGGATACAGATGAAGATGGAAAAGGCAACAATGCAGATGACGATGATGACAATGACGGTTATGATGATGATGAGGATGATTTTCCTTTAGATAATACAGAATGGCTAGATACTGATAATGATGGAATCGGCAACAATGAAGATCTTGACGACGATGATGATGGTGTCCTTGATATTAATGATAAATATCCCCTGGATTCCACAAAATCAAAAGATGCAGAAGAACAAGAGTCCATGTTTATATACCTACTTCTTATTTTGATTATAATCATAGCATTTATACTCATTCTGGTAATTGTCCAGAAGATTAAAAAAGTAAAAGCCGGTGAAACCTCAGTAGCTCCTTTACCGTCCCAACCTGCGATTCAATCTGGCATACAGACCTTAAAATGTCCACGATGCCAAAACATATTTGAGGCACCAATGCCTAGTACAACTATTCAATGCCCTTATTGCGGTTATAGTGCTACGGTGCAGTAATAGGATATATAATTCTGATGATAATGTCCCTTTCTTAAAAGTGAATTCAAATGTTAATAAAGGGCCAAGTCGTTTTGTTAATATGTATCCCAGGAATCAGCCCCGTGGTAATCCCAAAGGTTAACTATTTCACTCAACAAACTCCGCTAAAAAATCCACGAGATTGATCATTACGATTCTGTTAAACTCTATTTTGATTAAAGCCATCAGTATTAGATATTTTTATATTGAAACCACAACGTTTATTATCTTAAATTCACCTAACTAATCTTTGAGTGAAAGGAAGGAACATAAATGGCCAAGATTTTTATTTGTTACGGTGTAAAAGATGTTAAAATGAGAAGGTTTTTCGATTCAATTTTTAAAACAACTAAAGTTAAACCATTATTCAGAGAATTTGAGGGATTGAAAACAAAAAAAGCAGCGCTTAAAATATTGAACGATATTCAGATTTCAAAAGCTGTTTTTATTCTTCTGAGCCCTAACGTTAAGGAAGAACAATTTAGAGCATACTGGAAAGCTTTGGAAAGCGCAATTTATGCTACTGCACCCAAGGATATTTGGTTATTTGAATCGCATGAAAATAGGAATGAAATAAAAATAACCCTTCCCAAAGTAGATCATTATATGATCTATATGCAAAATAATCGACATATGAATTATCTTAGATTCATAATAGAATACTATCGTGCTTATCCTCCTCTTTGGAAAGTTTATCTAACCTTTGGTATTGCAATTTGGCTTCATTTGTTAAGAAAAAAGCCATACGGCATCCCGATTGTTTGTGGTAAATGCAAAAGGCAATTTAATCTCCACACACAAATAAAAAAGTCAAGGTGCCCATTATGCAATGCCCAAATAAATATAAAGTTAGAGAATCGAAAATGACTTCTAAACTATAATTATCTCACTCAACAAACTCCGCCAAAAAATCCACAAGGTTGACCACTACGACTCTATCAAGCCCTTCCTTGTTTTCCTGCGCACTCCTAAACGACCTCTCGCAGAACGGACAGGCCGTGATAAGGAAGAGTGCACCCGTGCTCTTCGCTTCTCTGATGCGCAAGGCCGAGGCATCATCAGCCAGCTCCTTGTTCAAAGCCCTCACTCCTCCACCAGAACCGCAGCAGAATGAATCCTTGCGATTGTATTTCATCTCCTTTAAGGTCACTCCTGGGATGGCCTCTATAACCTTCCTGGGCTGTTCCATCAGCCCCATATGCCTTCCTAAATGGCATGGATCATGATAGGTCACCACACAGGGCGTCTCGTTTTTCAGATCGAGTTTGTCTAGGTTCTCCACAAGAATCTCCGAGATGTGCCTAGCGGATTTTAATGGATTTGAGTCGAGAGGAAGGAATTGTTCCTTGAAGATTCTGGTGCAGCCCGGACAAATTGAGACAAGATCTTCCACGCCTTTTTCTTTGAGGACTTTCTCCACCTTTTTCATGTTTTCCTTGGCATCATTGGTCTGCCCTGTTGTGAAAAGCACGGAGCCGCAGCACAGTTCCTTGTCATCTATGACCTCCATATTTTTCCCAAGTTTGTGAAGGAGCTTTTCCAGTGATCGAATCGTATCCCTCAGGAAATGCCTGGATGTGCATCCGATCCATACTTTGACAGATCCGCTCTCCATCTTTTCAACCTTCCAATGCCTTTGCTCCGTAGGGTGTGCCGTATTCCTTGATGTTCAAGGATAATTTTTTGTAGGTGTCCGGCGCAAGCCCTTTAACTTTGGCTTCTTCACGCATCTGGGCCAGGTATGAAGTCAGAGGAATGTCCACCAGACATGCAGATTCACATCCTTTGCACAACGTGCAGTTGAACAGGCCCATTTGAGCCGCATGTTCTATATTTCTCGTGAAAGCGGACAGCAGCAGATCCTTGGCGCTTCCGTATCCTCCTTTTACGCATTTAGCTCGGGGGCATCTCAGCGTGCAGGCCCTGCACCCGATACAGTACAGCAGCTCCTTGAATTCCCCTGCAAGCACATCTTTCCTTCCATTATCGAGTATTATCACTTGGACCTCATGTGGGTCTGTTGGCGGATACCACACCTTTTCCTCATCCCCTTCTCTTTCTGCCCCCTCATCCTTTATTCCTTCCTCTGAGCCACTCTCTTGTCCCAAACAGAACATATCGGCCAGTATACTTTCGTATCCAAAAAGGGCACAGCATCTCGCCTGAAAGAGTGCATCATCATCACTCCCCACCAGTTTGTCTATGCCAGCCACTATGACCACCTTCTTGGCATGGCTGAGGATTTTCGAGATGTTTCGAAGATGCTGAACGAAAAATATGCTGCCCTCACTTGACAGTACATTCGTCCCTAAAAGCCCCATGAACCGCCTGTCCGTAAGTCTTGTAGATTGGAAGGCCGTCGCATGACGGGAACTCTCCATGAATGAGTTCCAGACAACAGAAGGCTCTGCATCCGGTAAGTCCCAGTAGCCATTCACATCTTTTTTGAAAAGGTCTCCTTCCTCAAGATCTAGGTCCTGACGGTATGTGTCTATTACCTGAAGATTCTCATGGGCTAATAACTCCGGTATCAGCTCGGCAACCGTGCTGGAATTGTTCACAGCTAGTATTTTAAAATCCTCGGCAGCTCTCAAAATCAAGTTAACTGCCTCGTCTGCCTTTTTGGCATAAGAGACCTTGACATTGATGTAGCTGTTCAGGTTGTCAACAGCACGATCAATAAGCTCCTCAACATTTTCAGTGGAATTTTTTCTAATTTTCTTCAACCTAATTTTGAGGTCATCGAGGTTAAAATCTTCGCCTTTCTTCATTTTCGATTTGATAATATGTTCTCTCTTCACCTCGATTGCCGGCTCAACAAACCTGAAGGGCTGGTCATAAATCAGACGATCACCAATGTATCTCATTCTTTCTTCAATATCAGCTCCGCCAATGCCTTCCTTCTTTCCATGATCTCCTCGCTCTCCTCCTCGTAAGCTAAAGCTTCGGTGGAGCAGTATTTTATGCAAACCGGCTCTCCTTCGCACAGATCGCATTTTATTATATCACCCTTGAAGGAGGTTATGGCACCGTATGGACACGCAATTACACACATCCTGCAGCCAATGCATTTTTCCTTGTCGATCCTTATTATGCCGTCTTCTCCTTTTTTAATCGCTTTTTTCATACAAACGGATACGCACTCCGGCTCTTCGCACTGTAAGCATACGAATTGGATCTCGTACCTTTCAAACTCATCTCTGATCACATTGATGGCCCCTCTCTTTGGATTGCACTCTCCGAACTTAATCAAGGCGCACGCTATTGCGCACTGTTTGCAGCCTGTGCACTTTTCTGGGTAGGCGAACAGGTACTTCATGCCATCGCCTCCAGTTCTGAAATTCTTTCATCCTTCACCAGTCCGTCATTCGTCCATCCCCTGACACCATAGTATCTGTCCAGTGCTTTTGCGAACTCTTTTCTGTCGATTTGATGGCCTTTTGCCGTATTCAGTTTGTTAGGCTCGTCAAAGTATCGTCTTGGGAGTGTGTCATGGGCTTTTGTCATGCCTCTGCTGATGTTGAACATGCGTTCTATATCTATAACACTCGGGCCGACCTGTCTTATTTCCTCATCAGAGTATTCCCATCCGGCAGCTGCGTAAATCAGCCTTCGCATCCAATCGTAGTCGACCATGTGGGTGGTGTTAAATCCGTAGCAAATGAATTTACACATGCCAAGACAATCGATTGTAGCGTAAATATTATCTGACCACGCAACCACATGCTCTTTCGTATCCAATGTTGTGGGGTCGTTCGCGATCTCTGCGCCATAGATTTTGTTCCTAACCTCTGGAGGAAGGTTGAAGAAGATCTCAATTGTCGGCCTGTTCCTCAGATGGTCAGCGCCTCTGGAAGCAGTAGCTATTCCCAGAGCGAACGCTTTCATATATCGTACATCGTGCGGGTCAGATTGTGGTAAGCCTTTCACATGGATGAGATAATCCCGATTTGGGTCGTTCAACTTCTCAGCACTCCACTGTCCCTCGGCAAGGATATCGCCAAACCCCTCCCTCCGCGATATCATGTCTATCAGCGTGCTTGCCAGCCCATAATTGCCAAACTCCAGCTCGATACCGCCAGTGATCTTATCATCGATCATGCCTTTCTCGTACAATTCAAATGCCCAAGCCAGATAGGTACCAGTTGAGGAAACATCCAGTCCTAGCTCATTAACCTGGTTCTGGAGTTTTATACAGTCCTCAAGCCGTTCCATGCATATGTTCGTACCAAGCAGACTAAGTGCGGTATATTCTGGCCCTTCTCCATCCAAGGTGTTCCTATGCCTGCAGTGAACAAAACATGACGAACATGAGATCATCTTTTCCACATGCTTCTCAACCTCGGATGCATTGAAAGCATCTGACCATGCATTGAGCTGGGAGTTCTTCGTCCTTATGGCTCCGATCGCGTTCGATACTTCATATAGAAGAGGTGTGCCCACAGAGCCCAATATAGGCGTTATCTTTGCGTTCATGATGTCTTCTTTCAGCTCTTCAACCGTCTTCAGCATCTCCTCCGGGTGCGCGATTTCAATACCCAGCGTGCCGTGGGCAACGATTGCCTTCACGTTCTTCGAGCCCATGATGCAGCCCATGCCTGTTCTGCCACCAGCGTTCTTAATTCCAGTCCTTACACAGGCGAACCTGACAAGATTCTCTCCGGCAACTCCGCATACAGCCATCTCCACCTGTCCCAGATCCTTTCTAAAAGCCTTCTGCACGTCCAGCGTGTCAAGGCCCCAGTAATCCTTGGCATCTCTGATCTCGATCTCACCATCCTCGACATAGACATAGCTCGGCTTCTCGGCCCTGCCTTTTAGAATCAGCCTGTCAAAACCTGCATACCTCAGTTCTGGTGCAAAGAACCCGCCGCAGTTGGTATCACCGAGAAACCCGGTCTCAGGAGATATTGCAGACACATTGAACCTTCCTGAGGACGGGGCCAGAGTGCCGGTCAAGAACCCCGCACCAAAGATCAGAACATTATCGGGAGAAAGAGGATCTATGCCCTTCGGCATCATTTTCCAAAGGTAATAAGAATTCAGTCCTCTGCCGCCCAGCAGGTTCTTCCTAAGGGCCTCAGGAACCTCCTGAAAGCTAACCTTCTCCTTCGAAAGGTCAATAACACCCAGTTTTCTGTTATGCATGGTACCAGCCTCTATGAAATGAAGGGCTTAACTCAACGCAAAGAGGGGATATGATAGGTGCTGGTTTTAAGTTTTGCGGGTTGTTCCACTATCCTCCACTCACCGCCATAAAAATCAGAATCTCGTCACCATCTTTGAGTCTTGTATTTTCCCCCTCCAAAGCAGAGAGAGGTTTATCGTTCACGAAGATGTTCACGCTGTAGGAGACCTGCCCCTTGTCATCATATAATTCCTTTTTCAGCCCTATGTGGAGCTGGCAGAGTTTATCCAGAGCTTGGCTGACCACATCGCCTTCGAAATCGAGTTCAACCTCACCTTTGCCGGCGACATCTGAGAAAGGCTTTAGCAACTTGACCTTGATTTTCATATTAATGCCTCATTTTAGACCTAATAATCCCATAGCGCTCAAGCCTAAAATGTTTTTAATGGTTTTCCTTTCGAGAGGTAGGGCCTTGATCGTCTCGATGTTGTCCTTTATGCTCCTTATCCCAGGCCAGTCGCTGCCAAATATGATTTTGTCCATGTTTTCTTCAAGGTCAGGGAAGTAGTCAAGCAGTTTTTTAGGGGGAAGACCGGAAACCTCCATGTAGACCTTCTCATGGAGTTTCGAAAGGAGGAAAGCCTCCTTGTACCACAACCCTCTACCTGAATGGGCCATTATGATCTTCAGATCAGGGAAGTCAACAGCCACATCGTCGAGAAGGAGGGGATTTCCGTATTTCAGTCTCGAACCTTTAAATATGGATGAGCCGGTGTGGACGAGAACTGGGATACCCAATTCCTGGGCCTCTTCGTATAGAGGGTAAACGATTTTGTCGTTCGGATGGTAATGCTGGTATGTGGGGTAGAGCTTAAGCCCTTTGAAACCATCCCCCTCAACCAACCTCCTGAGCTCTTTTGCAGGTTCATCATCCGTCTTTGGATCGATGGAGGCGAAGGGGATGAACATCTCTCTACCCTTGCAAAATTCCTCCACGAATTCGTTTGAAACCACGCCTGTGGTGATGGGGGAGTTCTCGGCCAATATCACAGCAAAGTTCACACCCTGATCTTTTAAGTACCCCACCAATCCCTCTGGATTCATAATATCCTCGAAATTCTCGTACAGCTCAGGGTTCACCTTCTTGAAGTGCTCGTTCACCCAGGGGTGCCAATGCTCTTTTTTTCCGATGTGAATGTGGAAATCGATGATCATGGTATTTGAAGGATACGCGGTAGGATATTTAAAAGTTGAGATATGTGGAGAGGGACAAGAATGGAGGAAATGTTCTTAATCCTACTTTAGTTCCCATTCCCCCCACAATAGTACATTCGTGAAAGATGTGGGAGGAGACAGGAATAAACCATAAACTTTTTAGCCTCCTCTTATATACCAACAAACTGCCAAGGCTGGTCGTCTGAATGATAGAGATCGATGAGGAGCTCTGCAAGGGGTGCGGCATCTGTACAGATTTCTGCCCCATGAAGGTGCTTGAGACGTCGGATAAGATCAATAAAAGAGGTTACTATCCTCCAAAGGCCGTGAAGGAGGATGAGTGTGTGGGCTGCAGGCTATGCGAGCTGTTATGCCCTGAGTTCGCAATATTCATCATAAACGAGTAGGTCGAATTATATGGATTATTATGCACGATACCTGAAAAAATTCGAGAACAAGACCTTTTTTATGCTGGGTGATGAAGCCGTAGCATACGGAGCGTTGTTCGCTCGATGCAATTTCTTTGGCGGCTATCCAATCACCCCCGCGAGCGAGGTGGCAGAGGTCATAGCAAGGGAATTACCGAATGTGAACGGCTACTACATCCAGTTCGAGGATGAGATAGCGAGCCTTGGAGCTGTAATAGGGGCTGCATGGGCAGGTGGAAAGGCGATGACCGCCACCTCGGGCCCTGGATTTTCTCTGATGCAGGAGAACATCGGCTATGCGATTATGACTGAGACGCCCTGTGTAATTGTTGACGTGCAGAGGTCCGGGCCATCAACAGGCCAGGCCACGAAGCCCGCGCAGGGGGATGTGATGCAGGCTAGATGGGGCACGCACGGCGATCACGAGATCATCGCCTTGGCGCCATCATCTGTTCAGGAAAGTTTTGATTTGATGATAGAATGTTTCAACCTTTCTGAGCTGTACCGCACACCTGTGATATTGCTGACCGACGGCGAGATAGGCCATCTCAGGGAGAAGATGACGATGCCAAAACTCAAGGATCTGAAGCTCGTGGAGAGGCCTAAGGCAAAGAACAACAGATTAGTTTTTGGCGGTAAGCTCATACCTCCAATGATGGAGTTCGGCCAGGGGGGTTTTATTCACGTCACAGGCTCGACGCATAAGGAGAGCGGTATGAGGGATGTGGACACGCAGGAGGTGCACGAGGGGCTGATAACCAGGATCTACAACAAGATAGACAGGAACAGGGAGAAGATAGTCAGGTTAGAGAAAAAATTCATGAAGAATGCCAAGGTTGCAGTGGTTTCCTACGGCGCCTCGGCAAGGCCAAGCCTAGGAGCTGTAATGAGGGCCAGGAAGAAAGGAAAAAAGGTGGGCTTTCTCAGGTTCATCACGATCTGGCCATTTGCAAGGAAACAGGTCACCGAACTAGGAGAAAAAGTCGATTACATACTCGTGCCTGAGATGAACCTGGGCCAGATTTCCAGGGAGATAGAGAGGTTCGTGGATTGTGAAGTTATATCTGTCCCAAAGATCGGGGGAGTGGCGCATTCAATAGACGAAATCTATGCAAAGATCGAAGAGGTGGTCTGACGAAACCTATGACCAAAAAGCACAAGCACAGGCTCATGAAATATCTGAGGGAGGAAACCCTCCCAACAAAGTTCTGCGACGGCTGCGGCTGCGGCACCGTGCTGAACTGCTATGCTCACGCTATAGACGAGCTCGGTTTGGATCCCGAGAACATCGTCTCTGTGACTGGCATCGGATGCTCGTCCTGGATTCCATCACCCTATCTCAAATGCGACACGCTGCACACCACACACGGTAGACCTTTAGCCTTCGCCACAGGTGTGAAGGTGATGAAGCCTGAGATGGATGTGGTTGTCATTGCAGGTGACGGTGACATAGCAGGCATCGGGGGAAATCATCTCATTCACACTGCAAGAAGGAATCTGGACATCTCCGTTTTCCTAGTTAACAATTACATCTATGGAATGACCGGAGGGCAGGTTTCGCCTACTACGCCCTTGGGCGTGAAAACCACCACAACTCCCTACAGAAATATCGAGCACCCAATGCAGATTGCTGAATTGGTTGCTGCTGCAGGAGCGAGCTATGTTGCGAGATGGACTACATATCACGTCTTCCCCCTCATGGAATCGATGCAGAATGCTTTTAAAAAGAAGGGATTCTCATTCATCGAGATAATCGCACCTTGTCCAACAAGCTACGGAAGAAGGGTTGGCATGAGGAAAGGGCAGGATTTCCTGAACATGTTCAAGGAAAAGGCCATCAAGATCGAGAAGGCAAAGAAATTGAGTGAAGAAGAGCTGAAGGACAGGATCGTAATAGGAAAATTGGTTGACAGGGACAGGGAGGAGTTCACAGAGGGCTTAAGAAAGTTGAATATGGAGAGGATAGGAAAATGAACATAAGATTTTCAGGGTTCGGCGGACAGGGCATAGTGCTTGCGGGATTCATTCTAGGTAACGCCGCCGTTATCGACGGCAAGAACTCGATACAGACCCAGTCCTACGGTTCCGAGTCCAGAGGTGGGGCATGCAGGAGCGATGTGTTAATATCAAAGCAAGATATAAACGAGCTCTCACCCCCTCAAATTGACGTTCTCGTGTCAATGTCGCAATCTGCATTTGAAAGGTATCTCCCCTCCCTCAAAAAGAACGGAACGTTGATTATAGACTCAGACCTTGTGATTCCCGACAAGGTGAAGAAAATAAAATGCTACGGCATCCCTGCTACAGACATAGCATTTAAGAAGTTCGGCAGGAAGATAGTAGGCAACATGGTCATAATTGGGTATGTAACGGCTATAACAGGCATCGTCTCCAAAAAGGCTGTAAAGGAATCCCTCAGGAGCAAGGTGCCTAAAGGGACTGAAGATCTCAACGTCAAGGCCTTTGAAGAGGGCTACAAATTGGGTTTGAAGGAGGTTAGGAGGAAATGAGAAAAGAGATCCGCATCGCGGGTTTTGGTGGACAGGGGATAGTGCTTGCAGGTAGGATTTTGGGGGAGGCTGCCATCAATGCAGGTTTCAAGGCAGTGCAGACCCAATCTTACGGTCCTGAGTCCAGAGGAGGAGCAGCACGGTCTGAAGTAGTGATCTCAGATGCCTCTGTGGACTATCCAAGGGTCATGGAGGCCGATGTGCTCGTAGTGTTATCTCAACCTGGATATGAAAAGTACAGCAGTGATGTCAAGAAGAAGACCTTGGTGATAGTGGATGCGGACCTTGTGGAGACCAAGGATAAAAATTTGAAGAAGGTTCCTTTTACAAAGATCGCGGATTCCCTGGGCAAAAAGATCGTGGCCAATATCGTGATGCTCGGCTATCTCACGGGTGTCTTGGATGTGATTCCAAAGAAGAAAATGGTTGACACGATAAAGGACAACATTCCAAAAGGAACTGAGAAAATCAACTTGAAAGCCTTTGATAGGGGCTTCACTCTGGGAAGGAAGGCAAGGAGTGGATAGCATGGATTGGAAGCCAATGGATGCAAAGGATTACAACAGAATCATTAAGGCCTTGGGCAAGAAAAAACAGTTCATCCAAGGTGATGAAGCTGTTGCATACGGCGCAGTTCTTGCAGGATGCAGGTTCTTTGCTGGGTACCCCATCACCCCTGCAACCGAGACAGCCGAGGTAATGGCAAGGATAATGCCGAGAATCGGTGGGGCTTGCATTCAGATGGAGGATGAGATCGCAAGCATAGGCGCAGTTATAGGCGCATCATGGGCTGGCGCCAAGGCCATGACCACAACCTCTGGGCCTGGATTTTCCTTGATGCAGGAGAATATCGGCTATGCATGTATGACAGAAACCCCTTGTGTAATAGTGGATGTTCAGCGTTCTGGCCCTTCAACAGGCCAGCCCACCGAGGCCTCGCAAGGAGACATGATGCAGGCGCGCTGGGGAACGCATGGGGACCACGAGATCATCGCACTGAGCCCGGATTCTGTTCAGGAGACCCTGGATTTGATGATCGATGCGTTCAACCTTTCTGAGAAATACCGCAATCCAGTGATAGTTCTTACTGACGGTGATGTGGGGCACATGAGAGAAGAGATCGTGATCCCGGAAAGGAAGAACTTAAGGCTCACAGACAGAAAATCGCCGTCCAAAGATAAAGATGATTACATACCGTTCAAAGCAGGTAAGGATAAAATACCGGAGATGGCAACTTTCGGCACTGGCTATCATACGTATGTGACCGGCCTGACACACAGCGAGAACGGTCTACCTGCCACGGATGATTGGGAAACGCATCATGCCTTGGCAAAGAGACTTACAGAGAAAATCTCCGATGATCGGGAAAAGCTGACGATGGTGGAAAAGGATTACAAGAAGGGAAGTAAGATCGCTATTGTTAGTTACGGTATAACTTCGAGATGCGCAAAGAGCGCGGTGAAGATTCTAAGAAAGAAAGGTAAGAAAACCGATTATCTCAGGCTGATTTCAATTTGGCCATTTCCAAGAAAGGAGATTCAAGCCTTGTCAAAGAAGGTGAATAGGATTTACGTTCCTGAGATGAATCTAGGGCAGATCTATCATACCGTGATGGAATATTCTAACGGAAAATGCGATGTGGTTTCCATTCCCAAAACAGGTGGCGAGATGCATTCTCCAAAGGAAATCGTGGATGCAGTTTTAGGGGGTGCATAGATTGTTCAACAAGGCGAGGGTCATCAGGGAAAACTACCTGAACGAAGACATGTACCCGTCGATATTCTGTCAGGGCTGCGGCATTGGAAATGTTCTAAATTACTCCCTCAGGGCGATAGATGAATGCAGGATAGATATCGATAAGGTTGTTTTTCTCTCCGGAATCGGCTGCTCATCCAGGCTGCCTGGCTACATAGATGCCGACGGTCTGCACACCACGCACGGCAGGGCCTTGGCTTTCGCCGCGGGAGTGAAAATCGCGGACCCCAAGTTAACTGTAATCGTGTTCACTGGAGATGGGGATTTGGCAGGGATAGGCGGTAACCATTTCATCCATGCGGCGAGAAGAAACGTTGACATGACCGTCATTGTAATTAACAACTGGAATTACGGCATGACCGGTGGCCAGGTTTCTCCAACAACACCCAAGGGCGATTTCACCACCACCACACCTTACAGAAACATCGAGGAGCCTTTTGATCTATCTGAATTGGCCATCATATCGGGTGCGCCGTATGTGGCACGGTGGCCCATGGGCTATCCCTACGAAACAGTGGGATCCATTAAAAAGGGATTGAAAAAGAAGGGTTTTGCATTCATAGAAACGCTCGTGCCTTGTCCAACCGGCTATGGCAGGAGAAACAAACAAAGAATAGCAAAAGAAGCCTGGGACTGGTACAAGGCCAACACGATTCTTAACAGCAAATGGAAGATACTCAGCGATAAACAGAAAGGGGAGAACAAGAAGATTCTCATCGGAGAGCTTCAAAACATAAAAAGAAAAGAGTACTGCGAGGAGTGGGCGAAGCTTGTGAAGAGTTTTGAGAAAAGGTGAATAAACATTGGATATGCTTTTTGAAGCATAACGATTTTATATCAGCTTTGGTATTACTGCTTTTGATGAAAAACAAAATTGAAAAGAGATATTATGGTAGAATACTGTTCGGGATCGCTGCTTTAGTTTTGTTGGTTTCCATAATCGGTTTTTCACTTTACCTTACAGGCAATCCTTCATCAGAAAGGGTATTGAGGCTCGCCACGACCACCTCCACTGCAAATTCCGGCCTGCTGGATGATATCATCCCCGATTTTAAAGAAGAATACGATGTTTCGGTATTAGTTATCCCTGTTGGAACGGGTCAAGCACTAGAGATGGGAAGACGAGGGGATGTGGATGTTCTTATGGTTCATGCCCCGTCAAGAGAGCAGGAATTTGTGGATCAAGGTTACGGAACCGAAAGATATCCTGTATGCTATAATTATTTTGTTATCCTTGGCCCTCCATCTGATCCTGCAGATATAAAAAATGCGCCTAACGCATCAGAGGCCATGAGATGGATATACAATACAAAATCGAAATTTGCCTCGCGTGGCGACGATTCAGGCACCCATACGAAGGAGAAGGTGTTATGGGAAGCTGCGGGATTCGACTATTCGTCGGAGATAGACATCTTTGAGAACGATTGGTACCTATCCTTCAGTGCCGGAATGGGCACAACCTTGATGAATGCTGATGAGAAGCAGGCCTACACTTTGAGCGACGAGGGCACATACTGGGCGTATGAAGGAAATTTGGATCTGGAAATATTATTGAGAGAGGATCCAGCTCTTCTGAATGAATACAGTGTTATCCCGATAAACCCCGAGAGATTTCCTCATGTAAATTATGATCTATCAATGGACTTTGTTTACTGGATAACTTCGAACGAGACCCAGGATAGAATTGAAAATTACGAAAAGAACGGTCATAAACTTTTCTCATCATATGGAGGAATCCCAAGGGAGTTTGAATCCAATTTGGAATCATCGGATTCTGATCGATTGGTAGGTATCACATTGCTAACGCTGTATGTGGCAGGATGCAGTACGACCATATCAGCTTTGATCGGGATTCCTTTAGGAACTTATTTGGGTGTGAGGAAAACAAGATTTGCCACGCTGATAAAGGTTTTCACACATACATTATATGGTCTTCCACCCGTAATAGCAGGGCTGGTGGTTTTCATCCTATTATCAAGGGCAGGACCTTTGGGCAGCCTTGGCATATTATTTACGCCTACAGCCATGATATTCGCTCAGGTTATATTGATCACGCCCTTGATAATCGGCCTTTCAGCGTCCGCCATAAGTTCGATACCAATAGGCACTATCGATACAGCCAGGACCCTTGGTGCAAGGCGTTTTACCCTCCTCAAAACCATGGTAATAGAATCGAGGATAGGAATATTCACAGCAATAATGGTTGGATTTGGTAGAGCTATCTCCGAGGTTGGTGCCGTGATCATCGTGGGAGGGAACATAAAATGGCATACCCAAGTGCTGACCACCGCAATAGTCTTTGAAACCCAGAAGGGATACTTCAATTTCGCTCTATTACTTGGGGCAATTCTCATCACGCTTGCACTCGCTACCGCTATAGTTTTAACTGTCCTTCAGAGCAGATTTGAGGGAAAAAGAAATGGAAAATTCCTGAGGAGATTCAGAAAGGAGGCCGGTAGTTGAAATTTGAAGCTGTGAATATTTCAAAAGAATTCCAAGATAAATATGCGCTTAAGGATATTACCTTGAAGGGTGAAAGCGGAAAGATCATCGCCATCATCGGCCCTTCGGGCTCGGGCAAGACGACGCTGTTAAGGATAATAGGCATGCTGGATTCACCTTCAAATGGCACCATAACCATAGATGGTAAGAATTTGGATGAACTGTCAAATGGTGAGCGATATGGCTTGAGAACGAGGATGGCCATGGTGTTTCAAAATCCCTGTTTATTTCAGAGAAGTGTGGAGGCGAACGTTTCTTACGGTCTAAAAATTAGGAACATGGGCCTAAATGAAATAAAAGAGGAGGTCACCAGAGCCTTGAAATTGGTAGGTTTGGAGGGTGCAAGAGATCAATTCGCTCCCACTTTGTCGGCCGGTGAGGCCCAGAGGGTTTCATTCGCTCGCTCCATAGTGGTTAACCCTGAGCTATTATTGTTGGACGAATTCACAGCTAACCTGGACCATGCGAACGTTAAATTACTGGAAGAATGTGTTGTGAAATACCATGAAGAAACGAACGCAACTACGGTGTTAGCAACGCATAATCTATTCCAGGCAAAACGGTTGGCAGATGAGGTGGTCTTCATTTTTGATGGAAAAATCATAGAGAAAGCTAAGAAGGACGAGTTCTTCTCCAGTCCACAGAATCAGTTAACTATATCGTTTCTCTCAGGAGAGCTGATCTGTTAGTGATGGCCAGGATTCTTTTCCAAGATTTATCTTAAATGGTAACCACATCAAAATCTTTATAACCTCCAAAGTTCATCTTATAACATATAACAATCTGCATTATAACAACTAGCATTGGAGTGGGAGCATGGGAGATTTTGACATCGTGAGGGGTAGGAAACCTACTAAAACGGAGCTGATACTGGAGCATCTGTTGAAACACCCAAAAGAGGTGCTCACGCCTAAGGAGGTTGCAGAAGGCCTTAACTTTAACCTGCAGACCACGGTCACGGTTCTCAATAGACTGGCGTTGGAAGGTGCCATAACGAAAAAAGGCAGAGGCCAGTTCTGCTACGAAGGAAAAAGCGGATTGATGGATAAAGAGGGCAAAACTGTGGCTGAAATCAGGGAATCCCACCCGCCAGAAATCGATAGAAAAACTGCGGCCACCATATACAAGGCCATTTACAACATGGCAAGCGAGAGCTGCCCTGCAACTGTCATCGGCGCCGTAACAGGTCTTGGTTTGGAAGATTTCGATGAAAATGCTCCAGCTGGGTCCATACAGAACCTTGTCAGAGCTCTGATCGACCTTCTAGGCAAAGAGATAGCGGATGACATCGTGAGCATTGCCCTGGATAACGAGATTACCGAGTATAGAACCTCGGAAATTAAGCATCTATTGGAGTTATAGAAGGTGTAAATATGGTTAAAAACAGATTTTCTCCTGGAAATAGGGTGCATACTGGCATACCTGGCTTGGATGAGTTGACTGAGGGCGGTTTTCCCGAGAATACCGTAAATCTGGTTGCAGGACCCACAGGGAGCGCAAAGACCCTGTTCGGGATGCAGTTCATATATTACGGTGCAAAAGATTACAACGACATTGGCATCTATCTTACTCTGGAGGAACGGAGGGAGAACTTACAACGGGCCATGAAATCCTTTGGAATGGATGTTGACAAATACGAAAAGGATGGAAAAGTGATACTGGTTGATGTTGGTAAAATTCGTAAAAAACTCCACTCGGAAAAGGATGTAAAAAAAGGCATTGTAGGCTTTGCGAAACTTCAAAATTTTTTGGAGAGCTTTTTGAAGTCAACACAGGCTAAAAGACTGGTTCTCGATTCCATAACCGCCGCAGGTTTGTTCTACAAGGAACCTGAAATACTGAGGCAGGAACTGTTCGCCTTCACAGCGTTTCTTCAGGAGATGGAAATCACATCGCTAGTAATTACAGAATCTCTGAATGAAATAGGGGATGTTACGAGATACGGGGTTGAGCAGTTCATAGCAGATTCCTTCATAACTCTGGGCCTCGAGAGGATAAGCGGCGAATTGAGGAGGTCAATAACCATCAGGAAGATGAGATTCACGAGGCATAATACGAAGGTTCATCCCCTTTTGATAATGAGCGACGGCATAGTTATCGAGCCCGAATCTGAGGTGTTCTGAAATTGGCTGAAAGAATAGCAAGTGGCGTTCCAGGATTCGATTCGCTCGTGGAAGGGGGTATCCCAAGCTCTCATTCTGTATTACTTCAAAGTCCCACCACATTGGAGAACAGCATCTATATCAAGCAGTTCATAAAAAGGGGACTTGAAAACTTCGAACCGGTGCTTGTTGTCTTGTCAAAAATATCGCCAGAAAAATTCAGGGAAAATCTGAAGGCCATTGGAATAGATGCTAAGAAGTATGAGAAAAGCGGCTACCTGAAAATCGTGGATTGGTATTCTTTCAAAGGCGGGGAAATAATCGGCGACATCGAGGAGAAGGAAGGGATCATCTGCGCTTCGAAGGATCTCACACACATTGGAATAGCCATAAGCAGGGGAATAAAAGCTCTTCGGAAAGCCCCTGCAAAAAGGGCTGTACTGGATATTCTTTCACAGGCATTGAATTTTTTCGAATACAAAAGGACCTATAATTTCGTTCAAGCCATGGTGGCAAGACTCAGGCAGAACAACATCACGAGCATATTCACAATCGAGGTGGAGGCAGGTGATAAGAAACCGCACACTGCATTGCATGGCATTTTCGATGGAATTGTGGATATAACGGTCAAGAGAGAGAAGGATAGGATATCCAGAAAAATCGGAATACTCTCAATGAGCGGAGTTCAGTTTGAGACCAGATACCAACCCCTCAGACTCGATAAGAACGAGATGATCATAGGTGAGGGTGAGGAGGTAAAACCCCCCGAGGAAGAAAAGGCTCCCGAACGGAAGCTGGAAGAGCCTGAAAAGTTGCCAAGTAAAGGGGAAGAGGACATCAAAGCCAAAATAAAGCTGGTTAAGGCCCACTCCGACAATCCTGATATCTGGTATTCCCTAGGCGCAACATTATCATCATATGAAAAATACAAGGATGCGCTCAGGGCCTTTGACAAAGTCATCGAGCTGAAACCAGATCATATGAAGGTTTGGAACGCCAAGGCTGAGGCGCTGACTGCCTTGGGAAGGCATGCGGAGGCAGCGGATTGCTTCAAGAAATCTGTTGAGATATCGATCCAGGAGCTGGACAAGGATTTGGAAATCCCTCTTATGAAGGATCTGGAAAAGGAACTTGAGGATATTTTAAAGGAAATAACTCCCGAAGAGGGGGTTGAGAGGCCAGCAGAGTTCGAATGCCCGGAGTGTGGAGCCCCCATTAGGGAGGATGATGTTAAGTGTTCGAGTTGTGGTGCTGAATTCGCTGAGATGGAGGAAGTGCCGGAGGGGGTTCTTGCTAAGGCCGAAGTTAAGGCGGTTAAAAAGGCCCCTACACCCACGGCTGAAGAGGCCTTGGAGGAATTGGAAGAGGAATTGGAATTACTGGTGATCGAAAAGCCTGAGGCTGAAGAGGAGCTTAAAGAGGAAGCCGTGGAATTCGTTTGCCCAGAATGCGGAACCCCATTAAGTGCTGATGCCACATCCTGTCAAAATTGTGGAGTGCAGTTCGTAGAAATGGCGGAGGCGGAGATAGAAGAGGATGCTGAGGTTTTTGAATGCCCTGCATGCGGTGAGGATGTGGGCGCGGATGATCGGAAATGCTTAAGCTGTGGTGTGGAGTTCGAGGTGGAAGAAGAAACGATTGTCGAAGAAGAAGTGGCTGAAATTGGGTTGGAGGCAAGGCGGAAAGAAGAGGTTGTACCAGCAAGGATTGGCCTTACAAATGGTCTAACGAATGGCCTGACCAACGGGTTGAGAAGAGGAAAGCGAGGTCGAACCAATGGGTTGACAAACGGCTTAACAAATGGCCTGACCAACGGTCTGAGGAGAGCCAGATGGGGATTGACAAACGGTCTAACAAACGGACTGACTAATGGATTGACAAATGGATTGAGAGCACTGAAGATAGGTATCACAAACGGTATCACAAACGGCAATGGTATCACCAACGGTTTAGGTGGAAGACAGGCATTGATAGAAGGAAAGAATTCAAGATGGAGATTGCTCGTTGTTCCAATAATCGTCTCATTGCTGATTTTGGCCCCTTATTTCATGTTCATCACCCATAAACCTCCCGAGGCCATTGAAATCGACGGCAGCTTTGGGGATTGGAGTGGGGTAACAGCGACAGCAGAAAATTTCGAGGCCGCACCTTTTAATTCCAATGTTGATATTGTGGATTATCGCGTTGACGACAGACAGATGGAGCTGTCGTTTTATTTAAATGTTAAAGGCGACATGTTGACGGGTGAGGAGGGCGGTGGAAGGCATGTTGATACAGTGTACATATTCATAGACACGGATCGAAACGCGAATACAGGTTATTTCATCGAGGGCATAGGGGCAGATTACATGGGGGAGGTATACGGTTGGAAAGGTGAGGTGCAGAGCAGCATCCTCTACAGCTATACTGCAGCCGCACAGGATTGGAATCTGTGGGATCACCAACGCTCTATCTTGGCAGCGGCCAGCGGCTCAGAATTGGAGGCGAAAGTGTCCTTTGAGACTCTGTATTTGGACAATCATAAAAAGGTTGATGTTCTATTTTACATGCAGAGCTACGATGGCTACGAGGATTTTTCTGATACGGTGATAAGCAATGAGAAGGGTGTTCTGGTCATGAATCAGGAGGGGATAGGCGAGGGGAACATCACTGGTAATGGTAACCGGTTGTTGAGATTGGATCTGAGCGCCTTGAACGCTGACGTTACAATGACAAGTTTAACACTCGTTCGAACTGGGGAGGGCAGCGATGATGATGTTAGCGACGTTCGGCTGATGGAAGGAAGCACAACCATAGCATCTGGGACTTTGACGAACGGCAGTTT
>CBDUXN010000046.1:0-20645 GCA_965371185.1 uncultured Thermoplasmata archaeon | reverse complement strand
CCTGCTAGGCCGAGTAAATACCCAAGACCTGCAATTACCCTCAGATAAAGTGGCATCTCCTCCCCTTCAGTCTCAGCGCTTGTACCGATTTTTACCTCTGCCTTGTGTCCAATCTGTTCTACCTCAATGGTTAGATACTCTGTATCCACATCCTTCACTTCAAACCCGAATTTTCCGTTATCATCCGTCTTACCGGTCAGGTAAACCTCACCATTTGATTTATACACCGTTACATCTGCATTTCGAACAGGTTTACCATCTCCGTAATATGCCTCTATCTCTATCGTTTGTGAGGTGACATCCACGTACATCCTATGAGCGCTCACTGTTCCTGCAACACTAACAATAAAAAGCATTGCTAGGACCATGCGGATAAAATATGCTGTAACATGTGGTTTCTTCACTTTTTCACCACCAACATCTCTGGTTTGACTTTTGTTAAAAACCCTACCACGCTTCCCACAATCACGGCTTCGATTATAGCCACAGGTATATGGGCAACTGCAAGTAGAACGACTACACCCAAGAATTCCTCCCCAGTTACAAGAAGAACAATAGAAATGAGAACCACTGTAAGAACTATTGCTATACCGCCTGCAAGAGCTCCGAATATCACCAATTTATGCCTAAATTTTGTACGATTGACACCGAACATAAAAAGACCATACGATGCGAGAGCAGGTAAGCCAATAATTATGGTGTTTATCCCTATCGTGGTTATACCACCATGTTGAAATAGAAATGCCTGTAATAATAGGGCTACGAAAACGGAGGGAAATGCCCCCAGACCAAGTAGAACAGCAGCAAGACCCGCCAGTATAAGGTGAACGCTTGTGGGGCCTATAGGGATATGTATCAGAGAAGCTACAAAAATCGCGGCGGTTACTAATGATAATTTCGGAATCTCCTCTGCTTTCACCTTAGATAAAGTATAGGCCAAAATTATTACCGTTAGGACTAGACCTGTAATCCATACCTCAGGCGCTAAAATCCCGTCTACTATATGAACCATGTACATCCCAGTTTTATTTTAGAACTAGTTGAATATATTCTCCTCTCCTCCCAGCTGAAGAATGGCTGATGTGTATCGTATACTTATTTCTTTTTTGCACGGAAAATGCTGGCCAATGCAATTAATATTGCGATTATAGCAGCTCCAATCGACACCCATACTATCTTTTCCATCGCATCAACTTTTGAGTTCAACTCGTCGGAATCCGAATCTGTGCCTTTATCTGCTTCTGCTGGGAAGTTCTCCTCAACAGGGATCATCAGTATTCCTCTGATATCCTTATCATATCCGCTTTCTGTGCCCACTGTGTGCGAAACGCAGACAACCCATACGCCCGGTTCATCCAATGTAAACAAGAAAATACCCTCTGCATCGGTCTTAGCCTCCCTCGTGATCATGGGCTCCTCAGGAAGTGGATCAGGAGCATCACCCACAGGATAGTATTTCTCAATCTCGATTGGTGCATCTGCTAAGGGTGAACCATCATAGACAGCTCGCCCTGCGAATACAAACCCCTCCTCAAGCCCATAGGGTCTCGTGAGTGGGACGATCTCGATGATTTGACCTGTTGTGTGATCCCAACCCTCTGAGGTTTTATAATGAACAATCGCTTTAACGTGATCTTCCCAGGCGATTCCCTCTTCTTCCACAACCAGGGTCTCAAAATCTGCATAAACGATATAATCGCCCCTTATATCAGGTGTGAAGGAGAGTTCCCAGGCCTTGTTGCCATCGACAGTGATCTCGGTAGGAGAAAGGGATGATTTGGTTCCATCAGGCTTAACAATTCCTGCACCGGTCATATCAGGAGCATCAAAATATATGCCCTCGTAGGGATGGCCCCAGATTATTTGCACATCGTTCGCCTGTGCCAGTTCCATGGACCATTCATTTGGCAATGCAAAGTTAAAATGGGCACTTGCAGAGGGTGCACTACATAGTAGGAACCCAGTGATCAGCACGATTCTCAAAGCTGATTTTCCAACCTTCGTATACATTTTTCATACCTCCGTAGCAACTTTTTGATTTTCGTACTACCTCAATACGATCTGAGTATAAAAGAGTTGGGGTAGCAAAATATAAATATCCGTAGCACGCTAGCTCTATGGAAGTGCTACCATGACCGTGGAAAGAGTAGGAGTATCCTTTGAACCTGAACTGTTGGCTAAATTTGATGCGTTGATAAAAAGGAAAGGATATAACAACCGATCTGAAGCGATCAGGGATTTGGTACGAAAATCACTCATCGAATCGGAGATTGAAGCTGAACGAGGGGAGGTTATTGGAACACTTACGATCATTTACGACCACGATGTAGGGGATGTAACAAACAAATTACTACACCTTCAGCACCATCATCACTCTGAAATTTCATCCACAACCCACATCCACGTTGATGAGCATCTATGCCTTGAGGTTCTTGTAGTGCAAGGAACGGCAAAGGAGGTAAAAAAACTAGCGGATAACATAAAGGCGATAAAGGGAATTAAGCATGGCGAGCTCGTCATAACGAGCAGAAAGCTCAGATAATTTCGATGGGCCTACCCTCGTCATTCCACCACACATCTCAGCCTCTTACCTGTTTTACAGAAGTGTTTAAAATGCTCCAGCCATCTTGGGTCTTGCGGAGCGTCTCGCACGAATTCCACGAATTTGTTCAACTGTTTCATTGTCTGAGGAGAGACATGATGCTCGATCTGACAGGCATCGACCTCAGCATCTTTCCTATCAACACCGATGATCTCGAGGAATTCCGCCAATGTCTTATGTTTCTGCATCAGTTCCTTGGCCATTTTCCCCCCATCTGCGGCAAGAGTGACACCATGATATGGTTCGTAATTCACCAGATTCTTTTTGCTCAATTTTTGCAGCATCTCTGTGACGCTTGCTGGTGCTACTCCGAGTATAGAGGCCACATCGTTTGTGTGAACATGACCGTGCTTCTGTTGTAATGCATAGATCACCTCGATGTATTCCTCAACTGTTTTTGTCGACATATTAACGTCCTCCTATCTTCTGGTATTTTGGCTCAACTCATGGTACCAGACACATTTTTTTTGGCAATGCTTACATTTGTTTGACAAAAATTTTATCAGAATATCTTTTATTTTCATCTCTATACCCCCAGCAATATCAATCGCATAACTCCACCCACAGCCAGGGCTGTTATGATCATCAGAAAAGTTGCCTTAGCCATATCCTTCACACCTAACTCACGAACAAGCACTGCAAATGTGGCGATGCATGGGAAATAAACCGTGAGAACTATAGCGGCAACCACCAGCTGCATCGCGCTCATACCTAACGGAAGTAACATCCCCACCGCAACATCCTTTCTAAGGAATCCTACAAGTAAAGATCCGGTAGCCTCTTTTGGAAGGCCCCAGATACCGCTTACCAGCGGTGAGAATACCGTGCCCAAAGCATCGATGATACCAGTGAAGTATAGTATGTTGATAATTAATACGCCAAGAAAAACAAAAGGCACTGCCTCCATTAAGAAGCCCCTGATACGCATCCATGACTTCTTTAACAGTGATTTGAGGCTGGGCCTGCGGTAAGGCGGTATCTCCAGGAAGAGCTCAGGGCTCTCGCCTTTGATAAACTTGTTCAATAACAGGCCTAATAGCACATAAACAACCGCTAGTACAAGAAAAACGAGGATCACATATTCTACTCCATAGGTGCCTAAAATACCGAATACCACGGCGATCTGCGCCATACATGGAACACTTATCGCCAATAAGGTAGCCGATATAAACCGCTGTTTTCTTGTCTCAAGGATTCTTGTAGATAACGCACCAGGTACATTACACCCCAGACCTAAAAAAACAGATATTATTCCATGACCATGAAGACCGATTTTGTGAAATACGTTATCAACGAGCACCGCCAATCTGGGTAAATATCCCACATCTTCCAAGAAGGACAGCATGAGATAGAATGCTATGATATAAGGAAGTACCATCCCAAACGGCACATACAGTCCTGTCGTTAGAAGTCCCATCGACTGCACATAATCTATTTCTCCCTCAATCAACTTTCCGATAAGGATGTCACGTGGTATTCCCGGGCCGAGGCCATTGCTTATCCCCATCGCGGCCGGGGTGTACAGCTCAAATAATGGCTCAAAGACATAACCGATCAAACCCTCTCCAATGAACCTGATGATGAAGAACGTAAATAAGATTACACCCAAAGCTATCGGCAACCCGGTAATGGGTTTTATCGTGAGATCGGAGATCTTTTCCCAAAGGGTATGATGCCTGTGCTCGACGGTCTGTACCTCCTTGATAATTTCCCCTACTTCCGCCCATCTTTCTGCATCGGTTCTTGGTTCTACTTCGGGCTCAGGGGCCTCCTCCAACCGGGAGACTAAGGCGTTTATTCCCTCTCCTGTTAATGCGACAGTAGGAACTACAGGCACGCCCAGCAATCTTTCCAATTCTTTCACACCTATGGTGATGCCTTTATGTTTCGTATCATCCCACAAATTGAGCGCTATTATCATAGGTTTGCCTCGTTCCAATAACTCAAGGGTCAGAAACAAGTTTCTCTCCAAATTTGTGGCATCTACCACATTAATAACTAAATCACCATCCCCCAGCATTTTTACAGCGATCTCTTCCGCTTTATTCGATGGCTCTAGAGAGTAAGTGCCCGGCACATCGATCAAAGTGATTTTTTTCTCTTGAATACGCATTATTCCCTTTGCAAAATCAACGGTTGTTCCAGGGTAATTAGAGGCCACCACATTTGCCCCTGTCAATCTGGAAAATACAACGCTCTTGCCCACGTTCGGATTACCCATGAGCAGAATGGTTTCTAGTTTTTCGACCCCCACCACTACTTCACCTCTACAATGATCTTCTTGGCCATTCCCCTCCCTAACGCGGTTTCTCTTCCATCTATTTCTATCACTATTGGGCCGCCAATAGGATGTTTAGTTACCACTTCTAGGACCTTCCCTTCCCGTAAGCCCCTTGATCGTACGTTTCTCTGGAAGCCCGGTCCGCCTTCCAATCCAACTATTTTTGCCTTCTGTCCTGTTTTCAAGTGTGTTAATGGAATTTCCATACCTATCATCTCTCTGGAAATTTTTAGGTTTACCTAATTTAGGTATGCCTAAATTTGTATATAAATCTTGCTGTGCGGGACCCTGTTGAGTTAAGGTACCTATGCCCCGAAAATTATCAATTTTGATACTAATATGGCTGTAAATGAAAACCCCCCCATCCATCAGTGTAAGGCAGGTTATATATATCTGAGCAGGATTCAGGTTGATGATGCCACAGCAAAATGATATCGAAACGATGCCCAGAAAGGTTAGGACGTTTTCATCCCTGGCCGAGGCCGTAAGAGATGCTTACAGGAACGGTGAGGAGGACGAGCGGCTCGAGCCAATCGTGGTGGTAGATGAGAAGGGCCATCCTATCGGCAGGTTCCAAGACAGCGATCATGTCATATTCTACGACATAAGGGGTGAGAGGGAGATCGAGCTCACAAGGAGTTTTGTAGACGAAGGTTTTGATGATTTTCCTATAAAAGATGGGCTCAACCTGGACTTCACCACAATGATCGAATACAATAAGGACTTAAAAGTTAAGGTCGCTTTTCCCCCTCAGGAAAAAATCAAAGAAACGCTGTGCCATGTTCTCTCCACACATGGATTGAGATACATCAAGATCGTGGAGTCTGAAAAGGCTGTTCATCTTGGATATTTTTTCAATGGAAAGTCGAATGGAACTTTACCTGGTGAAGAACGACAGATCATACCTTCACTGAAGGTTGCAATTCCCGATGAAAGGCCGGAAATGAGGATTGAGGATGTGGCGGAAGCTATAAAATCGAAACTAAGTGACGAGACCATGGACCTCATCATCGCCAACCTGGCCAATGTGGATGTTGTGGGCCATACAGAAAACGAGGCTGCAATAATTAAAGCCATAGAGGCTGTGGATAGAGCTGTTGGAGAAATAATCGAATACGCAGAGGAGAAGGGGGTGACAACCATCGTTACTGCGGACCACGGCACAGTAGAGAGATGGCTTTACCCGGACGGCACGATCGATACAGGCCATACTAACAGTCCCGTGCCTTTCATTCTTGTTGAGCCAGAGGATGCTCTTCTAAAGGAAATAACACCACAAGAAGAGGGGGAGCTCGCCGATGTCTCCCCAACGATACTGGAGATCTTGGGCCTTGAGAAACCTGGTGCCATGACCTCAGATACGCTTCTTGCCAGGCATCCATACGCATCATATCCACGAAAAAGGCTCATGTTGCTCATCCTGGATGGCTGGGGTGAAAATGACGATACAAAAGGCAACCTCATCCATAGTGCCAATACCTCTGTTTTTGATCACCTGGTGGAACGCTTCCCAAATATCAGATTAAAAGCATCGGGCGAGCCTGTGGGCCTGCCCAAAGGCAGCGTGGGAAATTCCGAGGTCGGGCATCTTCATTTGGGCGCAGGAAGAAGGATCCTTTCCGACAGACTGAGAATCGATAACGCCATTGCGGATGACAGTTTCTTTGAGAACGCATCCCTCCTGATAGCTATGCAGGACGCGAAGACAAATGATCAGGCACTTCATCTTTTAGGCATAGTGTCGTTCTACAGCTCCCACGGCTCGGTGGAGCATCTGAAAGCCCTGATAAAATTGGCAGAGGCTCAGGGTATTGAAAAGGTGTTCATCCACGGGATCTTGGGAAGGCGGGGCGAAAAGCCGGAGAGTGGAGCTAGGTACATCCATGAGATCGAGGAATTTACCAAAAAACTTAACACAGGCAAGGTTGTGACGGTCATAGGACGACACTGGGTTCTGGACAGGGAAGAGAACTGGGACAGGGTAAAGAAAGCCTATGATTGCCTCGTCTACGGCAAAGGTAACAAGGTGATAGTGAATTGATAGATTGGTGATGGGAATGACAAAGAGCATTGAAAACGAACTTATTAAGTCGAGCGCTTACCCCGAGCACCCAGATCATGTGGAGATGCTTCAAACGCATATCTCCTTCATCTTTATCACGGACAACTTCGTGTACAAGGTAAAAAAGCCGGTAAATTTCGGGTTTCTGGATTTCACGACGCTGGAGAAGAGGCTGCACTACTGCAAGAAGGAGGTGGTGCTCAATAAACGCCTCTCGCCTGACGTCTATCTCGGCGTGGTGAGAATAACGGACGAGAGGCACGCGCTGGTAGTGGAGGGAAAAGGAGAGACAATCGACTACGCGGTAAAAATGAGGAAAATACCAATGGAAAGGATCATGGTAAGACTTCTGGAAGAAGGAAAATTAACGCCCGAGATGGTGGAGAGGGTTGCGAAGAAGATCGCTGGGTTCCATGATGAGGCTGTCACATCACCAGAGATAGAAAAATTCGGTACCACAGATGTAATCAGGACAAACACGGATGAGAATTTCGAGCAGACTGAAAAGTACATTGGAACATCCATTGCAAAAAGCCAGTTCGAAGCCATAAAGAGCTATACCAACACATTTTTCGAGACGAAAAGGGAGATAATCGAGCAGAGAATCGCGGAGCATAGGATCAAGGACTGCCATGGTGACCTTCACATGCAGCATGTGTGCTTTGCGGATGACATCATCATCTTCGACTGCATCGAGTTCAACGACAGATTCAGATATTC
Organism: uncultured Thermoplasmata archaeon; assembly: GCA_965371185.1. Classification (GTDB taxonomy): domain Archaea; phylum Thermoplasmatota; class Thermoplasmata. The sequence continues at coordinate 12,980 of CBDUXN010000046.1, read as the reverse complement.
CGACACAGCTGCAGACATCGCCTTCTTGGCCATGGACCTGGACTACAACGGCAGGGCAGATCTGTCAAGGGTTTTGATCGATTCATATGTGGAGCATTCCAAGGATAACGGAGTTTACCACATGCTCAACTTCTACAAGATATACCGGGCTTATGTCAGAGGAAAGGTCATCAGCTTCCAGTTGGACGATCCTCATATATCTGGGGACGAGAAGAGGAAGGCCCTTGAGACAGCTAAGAAATATTTTGAACTGGCATATGGTTATGTAAAGGAGGATAAGAATGAACCTTCCAAATCCTGAAAAACCATCGCCCTTACTTATCATCACCTGCGGGTTGACAGGTACTGGAAAGAGCACGATCATGAACGAGGTGGCTGAGAAAAAAGGCCTCACGATCCTCACCTCGGATAAGATAAGAAAACAACTCGTAGGAATCCAGCCTGAGGAGCATAGATACGAAGAGTTCGACAGGGGGATCTATTCCAAGGAATTCACTGAGAGAACGTACCTTCACATGATCGAAGAAGGGAAAAAGCTTCTAATGCAGGGCGAATCCGCTGTCCTCGATGCCTGCTTTCCCAAAAAATGGCAGAGGCAGAAGGCCTTTGATAGTGCAAAAGAGATGAATGTGCGTTTTCTTTGCATCGAATTCGTTCTCCCTGAGGAGGAGGTGAAGGACCGCCTTAAAAAGAGATTCGATTCCAAGGAAGGCATCTCAGATGGAAGATGGGAGATATACGTGGCTCAGAAGGAGAGCTTCGAAGCTGTAGATGACCTTCTCTCGGATTTTCATATGATAGTTGATACCAGTAGGTTGAAGGAGGAATGTGTAAAAAAAATTATAGAGAGGTTGGAGTTTTAGGTTCCAGCCTTCCAGCTTTTCAGATACTCGTCCTGCTCGGGTGTTAAGGTATCTATCTTAATGCTCATGGATTCCAATTTAAGCCTTGCGACCTCCTTGTCTATATGCTCAGGCACTGGATGAACCTTGATTTCCAATTTTTCGCCATCAGCTTTTATGTACTCGGCAGTCAAAGCCTGATTTGCAAAGCTCATGTCCATAACAGCTGCGGGGTGACCTTCGGCACATGCAAGGTTCAATAGCCTCCCTTCCCCAAGAAGGTATATGCGCCTGCCATCCTTCAATGTGAATTCCTCGATGTACTCCCTGATTTTCCGCCTTCCCGAAGCAAGCGACTCCAGGATAGGGATGTCAAGCTCCACATTGAAATGTCCTGTGTTGGCAACTATGGCCCCGTCCTTCATTGCCTCGAAGTGTTCCTTTCTTATGACGTTCTTGTTCCCTGTGGCGGTGATGAAAATATCACCGATCCTTGCAGCCTCTGCCATGGGCATTACCCTGTAACCGTCCATCACAGCCTCCAGGGCCCGCAACGGGTCCACCTCGATTATTATCACATTTGCACCCATGCCCTTTGCCCTCATTGCCGTGCCTCTTCCACACCATCCGTAGCCTCCAACAACGAAATTCTTGCCTGCTATCAGCACGTTCGTGGCCCGCATGAAGCCGTCGATGCTGCTCTGACCCGTGCCGTACCTGTTGTCGAACAGATGCTTCGTATCTGCGTCGTTGACCGCAATTATCGGATATTTTAAAACTCCCTCCCGCTCCATGCTCTTGAACCTTATCACGCCCGTTGTGGTTTCCTCCGTGCCTGCAATAATATCGCCCAGCTGCTCGGTTCTTTTCTCATGAAGCGTGGAAACCAGATCTCCTCCGTCGTCCATTGTGGCGTTGGGTTTGAAATCCAGAACATTGTGAACATGCTCGTAGTAGGTCTTGCTGTCCTCACCTGTTCTTGCAAATACCGGAGTTTCATAGTCCTTGACCAGTGATGCAGCAACGTTGTCCTGGGTACTCAGCGGGTTGGAAGCACACAGCGCCACCTCTGCACCGCCTGCCTTCAATGTCCTTACAAGATTCGCTGTCTCAGATGTAACATGAAGACATGCACCGATCTTTAAACCCTCAAGCGGTTTCTCTTTTTCGAACCTATTCCTAATCAGTGCCAGCACAGGCATCTGCCTGTCGGCCCATTCGATCTTCAACTTTCCTGACTCAGAGAGATTTATATCTGTTATGTCGTAATTCATAATTTCACCTTAAATATCCAATGTGTCGGGTGTTTATATATTTTTTCTTAAAATTTATGTACATATTTGACTAATTATTGTATTATTATAAACAATGTCCGGAAAATTAATAAATACAATAGACAATCTCCATTCATGAATGGAAATTCATTGGACAAAAAGGATATTAAGATAATAGAAGTGCTCAAAGATAATTCTCGCGCCAGCATCAGGGATATCTCCAAGGCCACCGGGATAAGGCCCAGCACAGTGCATCAGAGGATCAAGAAATTGGTTGAGAACGGCATCATCGAGAAATTCACCTTGGCCTTGAACGACGACAAGGTTGGTGAGGGCTTTACCGTGTTCATGCTCATATCAGGCTCAACAGAGCGCTATTTAGATAATAAGATCCTTAAAAACGAGCATGTGAAAGGTATATACGGAATAACAGGTGAATATGATCTGCTCATAAAAATGAAATTTCAGGACATGATGGGTTTCAACGATTTCCTTTTGGATTTCAGGGAGAAATACAGCGAACATATATCTAAAACTTTGACGATGGTCCAGACCGTTAAGTTGAAGGACGACTGAATTTTTTTAAAACGATGATTTTGATTTGAGGTCAGCAGGTCATCTCTCAACCTGCTTGTTTTCATAAGAAGATGGGCCTGAACATATCGTTATGTATGCCTTTCAAGCCACCGTTTCCTGCCTTTTCTGAACTCCTTTGGTGTTAAAAGGACGCTCGCATATTTCTTTGTGGAAGTCACTTCCACAAATGGCTTATCTTTCATCTTGCTATGCATTATTTCTACCCAGTATAGTAATTATGCTCTGTAAGACTTAATAAAGGTCTCCCTCAGAATATCAATGGCGATAATTTTTTGGTCTACAAATCATTTCATTGTAACTTGGTTCCGCTGGAGGAAAACAAAACAAACATCGACGCATGTTTTTTAGAATTCACTGAATATCATCTTGTCCTCAGTTTTGTGTCATCAAATTTATTCTCATCTTTGGCAGTTTTAATAAATCAGGTGGGGTGACTTTTAAGCCACCTCTTTCTGCCTTTTCTGAACTCTTTTGGGGTCAGGAGAACGCTGGCATATTTCCTAGTGGATATGATCTCAACAAGCATCTCAAATCTTTTATTTCTTCCCATTACCTCAACCCGCTTAAAGTTTGCATGCTATAAATTCACACGTATTAAACTATGTTTGACTTAGTATAAATAATTATCGATAGATTAAACCTCTCTGGCTATCACAATATGGGTTAGAGTACTACTCGCAAAGGGAATTAATAGCACCTTTTCTCACACTTGCATATATCGTTTCCATGCTTGAACAGCGTCTTTCCGCCCCAATATCCAAAGGCGTAGATGAGTGTGTCATAGGCCTCATCATTGGATAATGACAGATCCAATTTGTTTAGCAAACCAGCCTGGTATAACATACGAGCCACCTTCGTCATGGCCTTCTTCATCTCAGGTGACTCAAATTCCCCTTTTTTCATAACCCCGTAGGGGCAGTCCGATTCATCAGAGTCCTTTATCATGTCAACGATTAGGGGCTCCACCTCGTTCTGGGCACTCTTAATTCGTTGTATAGTTTTCTTATCAACCGCGACCATGGCTATCTAGGGCAATTATCTACTTGTGACTTTATAACACTTGCGATGTTTTTTTTAAAAATGAGATTTATCATCCTATCCCTTTACCAAACGCCAAAGCTCGGGGAGGGTCTCTCCAGCCTTTCCTAACAGGGAAACATCCGCGATCGTGGATACAGGTGTGGCCGCCAAATTTATCTCGATGATGGATGTACCCTTCGCCTTGGCTGCAAAGGGTAGGTTCGCTGCAGGCTGGACCAAGGCTGAGGTACCTACCACGAGCATGACATCGCATTCCTCAGCCAAGGAGAATGCATTTGTTACCTCCTTCACAGGCATGGCCTCCCCGAACCAAACGACATCAGGCCTGATCAATGAGCCGCACTTACACCTAGGTGGAATTTCTTTCAAAGGAACTTCACAGAAGTCGAATTTCTTACCTTCCTCGATGCACTTGACCTTCCAAATATCACCGTGGAGCTTGATGATATTCTTATTACCTGCCCTCCTATGGAGGTTGTCAACGTTTTGCGTGATCAAACCGAAATGGGGATAATGATTTTCCATCTCCGCGATCACAACATGAGCAGGGTTTGGCTCAGCTCTGGAAATCAATCCCCTTCTCCAATCGTACCATTCCCAAACCTTTTTTGGGTCACGCCTAAATGCAAAAGGTGTGGCGAGCTCTTCTGCCCTGTAATTCTTCCACAAGCCGTCCTTATCCCTGAATGTTGGGATGCCACTCTCTGCCGAGATGCCTGCGCCTGTGAAAACGACTACGTTTTTTGCTTGGGTTAGGATCTCGATTGCCATGGCGAATTCTTCTTCATTTGCCATTAATTTGTGGAAGGGGGAGTATTCCTTTTAATCTTTTGCTGGGTCATTAACACCATTTAAAGCGCTTATAAAAGAAATGTATTTTACAACTATAAAAGTGTAACTTTGCTACACAGAGCTTATATACTATAGGTAATATAGTAGTTAATAACTGTAACAAGAGGAGGGACCCGCGACGAGAAGTAAGTTGCCGAGTTTGGCCATCTGTATGTTGCTTGTATTGGCTCTATTTGCTACCAATTACGTTTTATTACAAACTCAAAGGAACATCGCATCTCTGAGAGAAGAAGAGATAATTAACCCAAAGGAAAAAAAAGAGACAATCGATGTTCGAGGTACAAGGTCACCCCCTGGCTGGATGGATGAGCTTCGATTAACTAATTCATCTGGAGATAGCACTAATCCAGATATGGCTGTATGGGGAAGTAATGTGCATGTTGTTTGGAGTGACAACAGGGATGGGTATTACGAGATCTACTACAAAAGAAGCGTTGATAACGGATTGAATTGGAGCAATGATACCAGGTTGACTTTTACGAGCGAGGATAAAAGTGAACCCCATTTAGCTGTTTTTGGGAATATTATCCATGTAGTTTGGTATAATGGCGACAATAATGGCACTACTTACTACATTAACAGTACAGATAATGGCGATACTTGGGGCGGTATAACTGCGTGGGGAGAGACATCATATCCCCCTAATTGTGTGGGTGATCCATTAATATGCCCTGATGTGACAGTTAGTGGGAACAATGTTTACATTGTAACCTATGCACCTGGACCTGAGGACATTATTTTTAAACGAAGCGCTGATAATGGAGGTTCCTGGACCGATTGGATATTGGTTTCTGATTTTGGCTGGTATTGGTCGACCCCAACAATTGAAACTGACGGAAGCCTAATACATGTTGTATACGATATTACCATAAATAGTCCAGAGATGTTATATCATTACTTTAGCTATGACCAGGGTGATACTTGGTGGGACGATGTGTGGAATCCATTTGTGGATCTAAATGATGCTACAGACAATATAATATCATTTGCTGCATCAATGGAAGGAGACAACCTCCGCGTTGCGTACTCAGTGTGGAACGTTACTATAGAAAGTATCAAAGTTCTAACAAAGTACTGGGATGATTTCTCCGAGTTTTGGTATGGTCCTTTTGAAATAAGTAATAATAGTGAGGGGGATGTTGACGTAACTAAAGACCATATTGTATGGAATGAAAAAGATGTGAACAATGACATACAGGTGTTTTCAAATAAATATGGCCAGACCACTGATTACCCCAGTGATTCCTTTCAGCCCGCTATTACTTGCTCCGGTAACATAGTCCATGTTGTTTGGGTGGATGACAGGGATGGAAATAACGAACTTTATTACTCTCAAAGAGGATTGTTTCCAGATTTGGTAATAACCAATTCAGATATCCAATTCGATCCTCCAAGTCCCGTTGCAGAAGGTACAATGATTTTCATCAATGCAACGGTCTTCAGCTATAGCAAGTCCGCATCAAATATCGAGGTGAAATTCTATAACGGTAATCCCGATGTAAATGGAGATTTGATTCCTGACATTAGTGCAGAGATAATCGGCAACGATACGATTGAGGTCAATGAAGATGCATCAGCCGTTGCTTCAATCAATTGGACTCCACCAACAGAAGGAGTTTATGATATTTACGTTTGGGTCGACCCTGAGAATCTAGAGCAAGAATATAATGAAACGAACAATTTGGCTTACAAGACATTAGAAGTCACTTCCACCTATCCTTCACCACCTGCAGATTTGAATGCACTTTTAAGTGGAAACAATGTCACACTTTCCTGGAACGCTTCAGCTGATGACGGAAGCGGAGATAACGATGTCGCAGGGTACACCGTCTACAAATCAAGTACAGGCGTCAATGGACCCTACCAATTCGCGGCCTGGATTCCTGCTACGGATTCCCCTTCATATTCATGGATTGATTCCGGAGCTGGCGACGAGGACTGGAACGACTACTTCTATATCGTCAGAGCTAACAACACATCCGATAACGAGAAGCAGAACAGCAACAAAGTTGGCAAAGTTGTAAATTACCTTTCAGAAGGATGGAACCTCATATCCATCCCCTTAATTCAGGTCAATACTTCGAGGGAATATGTGCTTCAGACCATCGAGGGTAACTATACCTCTGTTTTCGGCTATCATGCAGGGAAATCCAGGCCTTGGCTTCATTGGCACAGGGACAAACCAAATAAATTCAACGACGTCATCGAAATAGATCATGAAGAAGGATATTATATCGATATGATAAATCCGGACCACTTGGTAGTCGTAGGAAAGGTGCCGACAAACATACAAATACAGTTAAAGGCAGGGTGGAATCTGGTGGGTTATCCGAGTCTAACAGAGCGAACGAGGGATGACGCTCTTTCTTCGATTGCAGGTATGTACAACAAGGTATGTTTCTATAATACAACCACAGAGAAGGAAGAGACTATAGGCCCAGATGACATCATGGCCCCGGGATATGGCTATTGGATTCACGCCACATCTGACTGTGTGTGGGAGGTGCCCCTCTAATTTTTTCTAAATCAAGCCCACGACAAACCCTTATTAATCCTCCCACACATTCACTTCACCCATGAGAATCGTCCTCCTCGACTGCTATGTTGACGAGCCCAGCTGTCTGGGGGTGCCTCCATACATATCGCCCTATGTTCGATACACTGCAGGAGCGATCAAGGACTCTGGGCATGATTTTCTTTACATGACAATTGATGAGTACCGCAGAGGATCTGAAAAACTGAAGGCAATGAATAAGGGCAATCTGACCGTCATCATAGGCGGAGCGATCGTGCCAGGGAAATATCTCAGGGGAACTCCAGCTTCTGTGAACGAAATTAAAAACATAGGCGAGAATTTCAAAGGGACGAAGATACTTGGAGGGCCGATTGCTAGATTCGGCTTCAGTGGAGACAGGAGGGCTGATAAACTAAAGGATGTGTTCGACTTCATGCCTGAGAAGGATGTTGATGCCTTCGTTTATGACCTTCTGATTTACGGCTCAGTGAATGATAGGCTCAGGAATGAAAAGGAATGGCGCAGTTGGGCAGTAAAGGGCAGCTGTGTCATCGAGCAGCATCCTGATTTTCCATTTCCATTGATAATCGAGCTTGAAACGTACAGGGGCTGCGTCAGGTACCACACCGGAGGATGCTCGTTCTGCATCGAGCCTCTTTTTGGGGAGCCCAGGTTTCGGGAAATGGATGATATCGTACAGGAGGTAAAAGCCTTAAACGGACTTGGCGCAGTGAACTTTCGCCTCGGGGCGCAGTCCTGTATATTTTCCTTTGGTGCTGATGGGGTGGGTAGCTCAGAAACTCCTCGACCAAAGCCATCCAAAATCGAAAAACTACTCAAGGGAATCAGAAATGCTGCGCCCAACTTGGAGGTGCTTCACACCGATAATGCGAATCCTGCGGTAGTCGCGGAGCATCCAAGAGAATCAAAAAGAATATTGAAGGCTCTTGTAAAATACTGCACAGGCGGCAACCTTCTAGCCCTGGGAATGGAGAGCGCAGACCCCAAGGTGATAGAAGCAAACAATCTAAATGCCATGCCTGAGCAGGTGATGAAAGCTGTTGAACTAATAAACGAATACGGTGCAGTAAGAGGCGAGAGCGGCCTGCCAATGCTTCTCCCTGGTATCAATTTTTTGAGCGGGCTGAAAGGTGAGACGAAGAAGACCTTCGAGCATGACTTTCGATTCCTGGATGAGGTCCTTAAAAAAGGGCTGCTTCTAAGGAGGATAAACATCAGGCAGGTTGCACCAGTAAGACAGAGCTTTAATGTTAAAAAACATCATTCCGATTTCATGCGCTTTAAAAGGAAGGTTAGGGAGCAGATAGACAACAAAATGCTGAAGCATCTCGTCCCTGCTAACACGATACTACGAAGGGTCTTCATGGAAAAAATTGAGGGGAACACAAGCTACGGCAGGCAGGTAGGCACATATCCTCTATTGGTGGGCATACCCTATCGAATCGAGGAAAACAGCATCATAGATGTCATCATAACCTCACACGGTCAGAGGAGTGTTACCGGCATCGAATATCCGATGAACGTGAACAAGGCGTCGTTGAGGGCGCTTTCCTGCCTTCCAAATATCGGAAAGAAGAGGGCTGCAAGGATAGCTCGCTCAAGGCCGTTTCAAACAAAACAGGATCTTATAAACTCCCTTGACGACGAAGATGTGGCAAAAGGACTGCTCGAATACATCACTTTCTAATCGATTACACCTTTCAAACCGCAGCTCGGGCACATCACAGGCAAGGGTCTTGGCTCAAAGGGAATCTCGAAGACTTGGGAACATCCTGGGCAAGAGATGTCCTCGGTCTGAGGCACTTCAGGCGTGTAAGGTGTGAAGACCGGCTCAGGCATTGGCTGCTCTAAAGGCTGTGCAACCTGCAGAGGCATTTGGCTGATAACCTCCTGCTCTTGTTGCTTTTTCGGTCTAGCCAAAACAGCAGCCAGGACCACGACGATCGCAATAATAACAACCAAGAGCACGATCAGGAAGATACCTGTCTCTGATTCATGCCATGGAGCCTCGGCCTCGGTGGATTGGGTTAGACTATGTCTTGTTGGGTCAAGAGGATACGCATCAGGATTGTTGCCTTCAGGATTATCGCCGTAACCGTCGTTATCGCTATCCTCCCACTGTGTTGGGTCGTCCGGGAAGGCATCCACATCGTCGTTGTAACCGTCTCCATCAGTGTCGTCTTGGGTGGGCTGACTACCAGAAGAAACCGCAAAGTCGTACTTGCCTGATTTGTAGGTGTTGCCCGAATTGTCCTTAACCCGCACTTCGTACTGGTAACTACCAAAATCTAATGGGCCAAAGGTGCCAGAATACTGGTCGTTGCCTACTGATTGCATGGTTACGGGGGCGAAGCACGTTTCACCCTGACAATAATCCAGATTGACGGATTGTATATTATCCCCTGTCACAGTTGCAGTCACGGTAATAGTATCGTTTTTCGTTGGATTCTCAGGTGAATGCGTCACATCTGTAATCGTGATTATATTAGGCTCCGTGACTGTTATAGAGACCTCCACATCATCGTGGATGCTTGAATCAGCCTCGCAGTAACCTATTACTGTGAAGGAATACTCCTCTGCATCGGCATTGGAAGGGACGTCGATCGTTAAGATCACATTCTGATCCCCGCCTATCTCTAGGTCCAAATTGTAGTCGCTAAGAGATGCCCAAAAAAAGTTGGATCCATATATCGTGAGGTTGATAATCTCTTGAACGTTGCCAGTATTTTTAACATTGATTGTGAATTCTACGTTATCACCTTTTTCCACGCTATCGTCTTGATTTTCTGGCTCTAAGTCAACGTCATAGATATAAGGCTCAACAGTTGTGGTGAGGGTTATCTCATCGTAGAAAGAAGGATTGCCTTGAGAGGTGCCTTTCACAAAGATTGGATAATCGCCTCCTGAGGCATCGGATGGAACATCCACAGTTAATGTTATGTCCTCACTGTCTCCTGACGATAAGAAAACTGAGCTCTGGCTCAGTGTTCCCCAATGGCTGTTTGCTCCAGATTTTGTTATGTCAATGGTATCGTCTGTATTACCGGTGTTCTCAACCGTTATTGTATATATGACAGATTCCCCTGGGTGGGTGGTCTTGGCTGTTTGGCCTGAGGAGAGATGCACACCATAGGTAACCACAGATGTTACATCGGTAGTGGTGCTTACTGTGGAGGTTGTTGAAGGATCGTTATTCGAGGTGGCTGTTACATCAATATCATAGCTTCCATCAGCCGTGCCTGGTGGGACACTCACCTCCAATGATATGCCTTGCGATGAACCAGGTGGGAGAGTGGGCCAACCTTCGCTCAGACTTCCCCAATCGCTGTGCTCCCCAGATATCGTTAAGGTGTAAGTATCCTCTGTGTCGCCCGTGTTCTCAACATTTATGGAATATATGGTGGATTCTCCTGCAGAGATGGTATGCGTTTGAGTTGGAGGGGTTAGCTCGACGCCGTATACCGGGGCCTGGGTAACGATCGTGGCTGCTGTTTCATCTGTGTAATAAGCTATGAAAATATCGGGTTGGATCTTTGGATTGGGCTCATCGTTGAAAACCGATGCGATGACAAGGATGTTAGCAGGATCTATATCTCCGAAATCGTCTCCACTGAGGTCCTGGTGATCTGCACCTATCCATGTCACCTCGTTATACCAAAAGGAATTCGCTCCAACAACAACATCCACATCAAAAGCGTAATCCAAGAAGCCGAAATGATATGGATCACCATCGTAATTGATATATCTCGAAACAATCTCGGTGATGTATGTGCGAAGATGACCTGTGTATTCCGCGTCCTCATTATTGGTTATGTTCACTGAAATCTCCAAAACCCCAGGGCCTGTATCGTAGGCTGTTACTTCAATGTCGATATCCGGTACGGCCCTATCACCGCAGCTCTCGATTGCTGCCCTGTAATCCTCCTCATCATATTGGGCACCAACGACACTCTCGTATCCGCCATCAAAATGCACCGTCGGATATCCTCCAACATTGAAGTCATCTGAGCATCTGTCATCCGCCTTCTGGACCTCGTCCTCAATCAATGCAACGAAATAGAATGGGTAATCTCCTGAAGTGTAAACGTTATTCAATTGTTCAGCGGCAGCTGGGCAGTATTGGCACCAGGTGCCAGTGAGTTCCTCTGCCAGCACAGCATGTGTAAAAGTCTGAAAAGGCTCCGGCTCTCCCTCATCTGCCGTGCAGGTGAAGCCCACAACCATTGTGAGAATGAGCAAACAGGCCAGAAGAAAACCGCCCAATTTTGAGGTAACTATTCTCATTTTATCCCCACTTTCTTATTCATATCAAAAGGCCGCCTGGTGGTAGCCTCCCACTCCGTTCGGATGGTTATAATGGATTCGAAGAGTAATTAAGTTTTCGGTTTATATGTATCGATTCCTTCAAAAAGTGAAAGATAACTATGATATTTCGAATATAGAAAGCTTAATGTATATTAATGTATTATCATTATATATTATTAAGTAGGTGATGGCATGGCAGAAAAAGAAAAAAAGGTAGGAAAATACACAACAGTATCCATACCCACACACTTGGTCTCGAAAATCAAGGGTAGGATCGAAGGCACCGGCTTTACCTCGGTCTCGGATTATGTGACCTATGTATTGCGGGAAGTGCTTGCCAGTCTCGAGGAAGAAGATAAAGAAAACCCTTCAGCAGAGAAGAGGAAGAGAAGGTCAAGGAGCGATTGCGAGCCTTGGGTTACCTGGATTAAGGTGATTGAATGGACCATCTGGACAAGTTGGAGAGCAAGAGCATCTTCATCATCAGGGAGGCATACAAGCAGTTCAAGGATATCGGTGTATTATGGAGCATAGGCAAGGACTCTACTGCACTGATGTGGTTGACGAGAAAGGCGTTCTATGGCCATATTCCTTTCCCAGCAATCCATATCGATACAGGGTACAAATTCAAGGAGATATACGAGTTCAGGGACAAGTGGTCAAAGGAATGGGACTTCAAGCTCATCATCGGCAAGAACGATAAGGCCATTTCCGAGGGTATGTGTCCAGATACTGGAAAACTGGATTGCTGCACGCAGCTCAAAACAGAAGCTTTGAAGCAGACCATCGACAAGTACGATTTCAAGGCCCTTCTTCTGGGCATAAGAAGGGACGAGCACGGCATCAGGGCAAAGGAGAGGGTTTTTTCCCCGAGGAACAGGGAATTCCAGTGGAATTACAAGGATCAACCTCCTGAACTGTGGGACCAATACAAGTCCAAGCAGGAAGGGGAGCAGCATATCAGGGTGCATCCATTGCTGCACTGGACAGAGCTGGATGTATGGCGATATGTACAGAGGGAGAACTTACCCATTGTGAACCTTTACTTCGCCAAGGATGGGAAAAGATACAGGAGCATAGGATGTGAGACCTGCTGCAATCCCATTCCCTCGGAGGCTGACACAGTGGACAAGATAGTCGAGGAGCTGAAGACCACGAAGATAGCGGAGAGGAGCGGCCGGGCCCAGGACAAGGAAAGGGCGTACATGATGCAGAAGCTGCGCTCGCTGGGGTATATGTAGAGGGGGTAAATCATGCCTGAAAATGAAACTCATCTAAGAAGTATGATCAAGTCAATTACCTTCCGTATATTGGCAACGGTTACCACCATCGTGCTAGTGTTCATCTTCACAGGGGAAATGTTACTTGCTTTGGAGATTGGCATGGTGGAGGTGGTATCCAAGTTGATTCTCTATTATGTCCATGAGCGATTTTGGGATCGCGTGTCTTGGGGCAAGATAGCTGCAGGAGGTAAATGATATGGAAAAAGAGCATTTGAAATTCGTAATCGTGGGTCATGTCGACCATGGCAAG
>CBDUXN010000045.1:0-20717 GCA_965371185.1 uncultured Thermoplasmata archaeon | reverse complement strand
TGGTTTACTGGAATACACACGGAAAAAGCTAAAAGAGGGAAAAAAGGAAATCTGATACTGAAATTTGTTACGAGGAGGTGTAATTCATGAGCATGCAGGAAAAATATCCAAAGGCCACAACGCTCTGGCCTGAAGCGGAATGGATAGAGGATGAGGATCTAAAGGAAAAGGTCCTTGAGGTATGGGAGTACGCGCTTGACAAGAGCCCCTTAACCCCAGAAGACCTGGAAGAGATACCCTTCACGCTATTGGTTAAAGATCTAAAAGTATCGTTCATGACCCACAAGAGGGCTGTGGTTCATGTGTCTGTTACTGCTGCAAAGGAGATCAAGAAGCAGTTTGGCGATGAACTGCCCATCGATTTGGATGTTTTAACAGCTGCTGCCATACTTGTAGATGTGGGGAAACTGCTGGAGTATGACAGGATAGACGGAAAGCTGGTTACAAGTGAAACCGGCAAGGTATTGAGACATACATTCTCAGGTGCAGGTCTTGCAATGAAGTTCGATTTGCCCCCAAGGGTCGTACATGCCATCGCGTACCATTCCAAGGAGGGGGACATGGCAAAGAGGACACCTGAAGGATACATCTTACATCATGTTGATTTCATGACATTTGAGCCCTTCAAGGATCATCTATGGTGAAAATGTGAGGTGCTGATTTCATGGAGTACGCAACCAACGCAGCCGGAAGAAAGGTTCCGAAGGAGTTGAACGGGAGAAAGCTCAGACCTTACGAGGGAAAATTAGCAGAGCCGATTTACCCAACCCTGCAAAAGAAGGTGAAAATGTCCTCAGGGCCAAAAACTGTTGGGTCCCTGGAGGAGGCCATTAAAAAAGTAGGCCTAGCGGATGGAATGACCGTATCTTTCCATCATTGTCTAAGAAATGGCGACGATGTTATCAATATGGTCATGGACACCATCGCGAAGATGGGGATCAAAGACCTAAGGTTCGCCTCCACCGCCGTCTTTGCAAAACAGGAATCCTTAGTTGAACACATGAGAAACGGTGTTGTGACCCGCGTAGAAGGCAGCATGAACGGCCCAGTTGGAGCAGAGGCTTCGAAAGGTGTGCTCAAGGCGCCAGCCATTCTCAGGACACATGGAGGAAGATCAAGGGCGATCGAGACAGGCGAATTGAAGATCGATGTTGCATTTCTCGCGGCATCTCAGGCGGACGAGCACGGGAATTTCACAGGTATCGTGGGCAAGTCCGCTTTTGGTCCCATGGGCTTTGCCTTTGCAGATGCATGGTATGCTGATAATGTGATCGTTGTAACGGATAATCTGGTACCATATCCTTCTCTGCCCATCAGTATCCAGGAATCTTATACTGACTATGTGGTTACTGTTGACTCCATAGGCTCCCCCGAGGGTATCGCATCTGGCACCACCCAGGTGACAACAGACCCCGGTAGATTGAGGATTGCGGAGCAGGTCGTGGACATCATCGAGCTTTCAGGCCTCTTGAAGGACGGTTTTTCCTTTCAGGCAGGCGCCGGAGGGACGTCCCTTGCAGTTGTGAAGTTCCTCCATGAAAGGATGAAGGACAAGGGCATTGTTGGAAGCTTCGCTGTAGGTGGGGTTACGAAACTTGTGACAGATATGCTCCATGATGGGACCATAAAAGCCATAATCGATGCACAGGCCTTCGATATCGATGCCGTGGAATCGCTTAGAGATGATACGAATCACGTGGAGGTTTCACATTACCATTTGATGAACCCACACACGAGAAGCTGTGTTGTGAGCCATCAGGATGTTTGCTTCCTGGGGGCAACAGAGGTTGATGTTGATTTCAACGTTAATGTGAACACCCATTCAAACGGAATTCTTTTGCATGGGACCGGGGGTCATTCAGATGCAGCATCGGGTTCTAAGATATGCTTCATTGTGGCCCCGGTTTACAGGAAGACCAACCCCATTGTAAGAGACAAGGTCACCACCATAACCACCCCAGGCAATGATGTGGATGTCATAGTAACTGATCAGGGAATCGCGATCAATCCCAGAAGGAAGGATCTGATTGAGAAGGTCCAGGGCTCAAAACTGCCAATTAAGACGATTGAAGAGCTCAGGGACATGGCATACGAGGCCACTGGCGGTCCACAATCTATCGAACTGACTGAGGATATAATCGCGTTGATCGAATATCGGGATGGGACGATAATGGATACCGTATGGAAGGTAAAGGAATCTGGTTAGGTTATTTCATATCTGTATAATGAAGATGTCAAACTGAATATAGCATATGAAACTCGTCCTGAGTGATGGCATGAAAATGACAATGCGAGCTCTATTTGTTAGGCCAATGGTATTAATTGGTCTGACATTGATAATATCCGGACTTTTTCTTATATTGATGGTCTACATTGGATCATTTAACCTGCCTTTTATTGGTGAATCCGAATCTATGGGACCTGCTATTGATTCACATAGCTGGGGATGCAATGAAGGAGATATATTACAAGGATCATTTGATGCAAATGGTCTACAAGTGAACTTTCATATTGATTATTTCGACCATTGGGGTGTGGTACATGAGAATGTTTTATTAATGGAGAATGTAACACAAGGAGATTTTCATCATGAGGTTGAGGAAAGCGGGATATATAACCTTATCATAGAGGGTGATTTGAATGAATCCTATTCAATAAGAACGGAATATGTCAAAGTACCTGAAACTACTTTGGGAATCGCAAGGTACGGTTTATATCAATCAATTGTGGGGGTGGTGTTTATTGTAATAGGGTTCTTTAAATGGATAATGGAAGAAGGACCTCAGAGCATCCCTGATAATAACAAGTTAGAATCCATTGATTTAGAAAAAAAAGGTAATATAACAGAAAATATCGATAAATAAGAGAAAATGCCAAATATCACATTTACATATGGGGGTTTGGCATAGGAGAGAGGTTGAGACTATGGCAAAATATAAGATCGCATGGCTTGAAGGTGATGGAGTAGGAAAGGAAGTGATGGAGGCCACAAAGACGGTCTTGGATGCAGTTGGCTTGGATGCCGAGTACATCGAAGGCGATGTTGGCTGGGAATTCTGGAAGAAGGAAGGTAATCCTTTACCTGAAAGAACGATTGAGCTTCTTAAATCAACCCACTGCTGCCTGTTCGGCGCGATAACTTCCAAGCCCAAGGATGAGGCTGCAAAGGAGCTTGCCCCTGAGCTTCAGGGAAAGGGCTATGTCTACTCCAGCCCTATTGTGGGCCTCAGACAGCTCTTCAACCTGCATACGAACATGAGGCCGTGCAAGGCCTTCAAAGGCAATCCACTGAATTACAGAGATGACATTGATTTGGTGGTATTCAGAGAAAATACGGAAGGACTATACGCAGGGGTGGAGTTCCATCCCATGAACACTGAGATCATGGATGCCTTATTAAGTAACCATAAAAAGATGCAGAAGTTCAAGGATGTGCCTTTGGACGACCTGGCATTATCGTGCAGGATATTCACAAGGAAGGCTTGCCAGACCATTGTAAGGGATGCCTTTGAATATGCCAAGAAATTCAACAGAAAGAGCGTTACGGTTGTGGAGAAGCCCAACGTGATAAGGGAAACCAGTGGCTTGATGATAAGGGAGGCAAGGAAGATTGCTAAGGAATACCCTGAAGTTGAGCTCTGGGAAACGAATGTTGATGCAATGTGCATGTGGCTTGTTAAGAATCCCCAGGACTACGATGTGCTTGTTGCCTCTAACATGTTCGGGGATATCATATCAGATTTGAGTGCCCAACTCGTAGGTGGACTAGGCTTTGCCTCCAGTGCAAATATAGGGGATGATTATGCCTTGTTCGAGCCTACGCACGGCTCTGCACCAAAATATGCAGGCATGTTCAAGGTGAACCCAACTGCAATGATCCTAGCGACGAAGCTCATGCTGGAGTGGCTTGGGGAGATAAAATACGCGAAACAGATCGAGACTGGTGTTGCCAAAGTTATTGAGGAGGGTAAGGTCAAAACATATGACATGGGCGGCGAGAGCTCAACGCTCGACATGGCCAATGAGATCGTGAAGAATATGGGGTAAAGGGAGGGATGTTTTACCGCAGGAAATTTACTTTTGCGGATGCTACCTGGCAGAGAAAATAACTCAAAGCAACACAACCCTTAAGAGCGCCCCCCTCCAAGCAGGCATCATCCTCTCTCGCTCTCCACGTTTCGTTCAGACTCCTTGATCATAACGGTCCCTCGCGCGTAAACTCCCTTTGTTGTAAAGTTTTGTTTTTACGGAAAATGTAAATTGAGATTGTAGTAAAATATTTATGTAGTGAGAGATATACCATGCGCATGGGAGACATTTTCCCATTCGGCAGGCCGGTCAGTGGCAGACATTTTGTGGGTAGGGGGAGAGAGGTAAAAGAGATTCTCTCGCTCGTAGAGAATAACCAGAGCGTAATGCTCGTTGCCCCAAGGAGGTTTGGAAAAACATCTGTGGTACTTGAGGTCTTAAGAAGGCTCAAGAAGAAGGGATGGTTCGTAGGGAGCGTGGATTTCTTTGATATACCCACCAAAGAGAAGCTTTCAGAGAAGATCATTAGGGCAGCGATTCAAAACAAAATCGTCTCCACGGACAGCATCCTCGAGGCTGCGAAGCGGGGGATTAAAGCCTTGAGAGATAGGATTGAGTTAAAGCAGATCACACAAGACGGCATAGAGATTATACTTAGTTTTGCAGATGCGAACAGGGATATAGATGCTCTTCTAGAAGAGAGCCTCGACTTCCCGGAGCTGTTTGCCTCCAAACATCATGTCCAAATGTGTTTTGCGTATGACGAGCTAGGTGACATATCCAAGATGAACGGAGACCTCATAAAAAAGATGCGGGCTAAATTCCAGTTGCATAAAAGAACGGTATATCTATTTTCTGGTAGCCAGGAAAGCATTATGAACGAGATTTTCGTGGATAAGAAGGGAGCGTTCTATGGATTCTGTCGGGTCTTGGAACTAGATCCGATCCCGCTTCCGGCGTTCAGGGAGTATATACTGGATACGTTCGAGAGAGCGGGCATTAAAATCCCTGCAGAAACAGTGAATGACATACTGGGAAGGACTGCCTGCCACCCATATTACACCCAATTTTTGTGTCAGGTACTATACCTTTACGTGAAGGGTAAAAGGAAAGTAGAGAAAAAAGACCTTGAAGAGTGCTTCGCACAGATGATGAGGCTGCAGCAGACCTATCTGGATTCTATATGGACCTCGCTTAAACATGATTCCGTGCTGCAACTGGAGATATGCTTGTTTCTCTCATCTCATACGGTGAAGTCCGTATATTCTGAATTCGATGAGGCTAGACAGAATATACATGCATCTCTGCAATCCTTGCTTAGGAAGGGGGTTCTCAGACGCGCTGGAAAGGGATATGAACTGGTAGATCCGCTGTTCAAGGAGTACTTGAAAAGAAAGGAAATTTAGCCTTCCTATCGAAATCCATCTTCATCAAATCCAAAAACTAAATAGTCAATACTCAATTAGCGAAGGTTTTGAATGATAAGAGCACTTCTCTTAACCCCTTCAGACCTGAAAAATCTATACCGCATCCTTAAAGCCCTTGATGAGAGGCTGATTTCCTATCCTGAGGAGGATTGGGAACTCGAATACTATGACAGTCGTCTCATCAATAGGAAAACACTTAAGCCTTTAATTAAGAAGCTGAGGGCAGCAATCCCAGAAAGCGATGCGAAAGAAATCGACAGGGAAATCCTGCTGAGGAAATATGGAGGATTCAGTCGTGATCCGGATGAACATGTTTACGCGGTCTTAGAAAAAGCCCTCAGGAAACGAAAAACAGCGAAAGTAGAATATTTCTCTCCCAGCAGGGTAGAAATCACACACAGGGAAGTTGACATCTACTACCTGAGCCGCAGATACATCATAGCGTTCTGCCACATGAGAGGAGAAATAAGGAAATTCAGGGCTGATAGATTCATAAGCGCGAAGCCCACAGATGAATATTATGAGATACCCGAAGATTTTGACAAGAATGAACATCTCTGATACCTTTGTCGGTATGGGAAGAACCCTAGCACATAATACCGGTTGCTTTAGAATGCTTTCACCCCTCCCCCTTACAAAGCTTTTATAATCTTAAATTACCTAATCCCACCTGAGCGAAGATGGAATAAACCTATAGGTGACTTTAGATGGAAATGAACTTCAAAGGCAGGGTTGTCTCGTTCAATAAAGAGCTGAGCGTACTCGACGAACTAGCCATATATTTCTCAGAACGCCTTACTGCTGCCGGAATAAGGCATGTTTTTCTTTCGGGTTATATTGCGATTCTCTTTGGAAGGAATAGGACGAGCGAGGGCATCGATGTGGTATGCGAGACTGTTCCTTTCGAGACTTTTTCCAAGTTCTGGGAAGATATCCACCAGAACCTTGAATGCATCATCACATCCAATGTGCAGATTGCCTATGAGGGTTACCTGCGCAAAGGGACAGCGGTGCGATTCGCATACAAGGGCAAGATGATTCCAAACGTAAAGATGAAGTTCGAGGCTACGGAGATGCACAGGGAGGCCCTTTCAGGCCCGTTGGAGGTGGTTGTCAACGGTCGCCATTTGTGTATTTCCCCTCTAGAGCAACAGATCGCATACAAGCTGTTCATGGGCTCGGAAAAGGACATAGAAGACGCCAGATTCCTGTTCAAACTGTTCGAGGAATACCTGGATAAGGCACGGCTCAACTTGTACCTTGAAGCCCTAGAGGTTTCCTTGCCTATGGCAAAACGATACCTGGGGTGGCTGGACTGAAACTTGATTTAAAGGAGCTAGAAGACGACAAAAGGCGGAATTTCGAGGAGCGCCTGAGGTTCATAGATCTGTACGTCGAATGGCTGAAGAAAACCCCGAACGAGGTTTGGAGCAAGCAGCAGAGGGAGCTGATAGACGGGGGCCAACACAAATAGGGAACAGAAATGAGTACCGACAGGGTCGCGTAAGAGGGTGTAAAGGTACGAGGGTAAATGATCCCCTTAGAGCTCGTCTATCATGGCGCCTGTGAGCTTGCAGTAGTCCTCTATTGATAGATCGTAATCATAGAGGAAGTGCTTCTTAATCTCCTTTGTAGCCCATGGAGGGATATGCAGCAGGCTTCTTTGTAAACGCCTCCATGTCTCCATTGTAGCAAGATGCTCTGATTTCTTGATGGCATTTATTGTGCATTCTGTCACACCCTTGATCTTGCTCGACCTCTCGTCCACAAAATTCTCGACCTTATCCTTTCCCGCTCCCAGGACAGATATGACTATGTCGAACTCTCCGAGAGAGTAAGCGATATAGGTGGGAAAAAGATCGGCTTCATACCTATAATCGAGCAGTTCGTTGTACACATCATGGTAGTATTTTGGCTCGACCTTGAGAAATATGGAGAACCTGCACTGCTTAGTAGGCCTTTCCTTGGGGATCGGGAGGAATACCGGTTTCATGAGCGTCAAAGTTTGAGTATCTACGATCCCCTCACATCCCCCTATCTGTTGAACCAGAAACTTGACAATATAATCGATTTTCTCCACATCGAACATGACACTAATATAGTTCTTACCATGAAGCTGAGATAGGTATAAGGGTTTGACCTTCTTTGTCTCCTTCTCTTTTAGCTGCTTTATCAGATAGCTCCAAACCTTCTCAGGGTCTTCCTTGATAATAAGCCGCACCAACAGCATCATCTCTATCACCTTTTATTTTTATTCTAAACTCTTTCCTCCAACAATCTTTCACAGATCGTGGGGTCGGCAAGCGTTGTCGTATCCCCAACATCCTCCTTGCCGCTTGCGATGACCTTCAGAATTCTCCTCATTATCTTACCACTTCTGGTTTTTGGCAGTGCCTCAGTGAATTGTATCTTGTCAGGCTTGGCTATGGGGCCGATTTCCTTGGCAACATGTGCCCGCAGCATTTTCTTTAGAGCATCGTCCTTTTTCACGCCCTCTTTTAGGGTAACGAATGCGTACAGGCCCTGGCCTTTGATCTCATGCGGCATGGGCACCACCGCTGCCTCAGCAACAACTTCATGGCTCACCAATGCGCTTTCCACCTCCATTGTTCCGATGCGGTGCCCGGATACATTGATCACATCGTCGATTCTCCCCATGAGCCAGTAATCACCCTCTTCATCTATCCTTGCCCCATCCCCTGTGAAATAGAAGCTCGGATATTTGCTGAAGTACTGATCTTTGAATCTCTCTGGGTCCCCGTAAAGAGTTCTCAGCATGCCGGGCCAAGGTTTTTTAATGACCAGATAACCTCCTTCGTTCACTTCAGCCTCGCTTCCATCTTCTCTGAGAACAGCGGGAACGATGCCGGGTAAAGGTCTTGAGGCGCAGCCTGGTTTCAACACCATGGCCCCGGGCAATGGTGAAATTAAAATGCCTCCTGTCTCGGTCTGCCACCAGGTGTCGACGATGGGACAGCGCTCCTTGCCTATGACCTTGTAGTACCATATCCAGGCTTCAGGGTTTATTGGCTCCCCCACCGAGCCGAGAAGGCGTAGGGAGCTGAGGTCATGTCTGTTAGGCCACTCTTCACCGTCCCTCATCATGGCTCTTATGGCAGTAGGTGCAGTGTAGAATATGTTGACGCCGTACTTCTCCACAACCTCCCAGAATCGATCGGGTTTGGGGTAGTTGGGCACGCCTTCGAACATGATGCTGGCTGCGCCGTTTGCCAATGGGCCGTAAACGATGTAGCTGTGACCTGTGACCCAGCCGATGTCAGCTGTACACCAGTACGTATCTTCCTCCTTGAGATCGAATACCCATTTGGAGCTTAGATACACATACAAGAGGTACCCTGCGGTGGTGTGAAGAACGCCTTTCGGCTTCCCTGTAGTGCCGCTCGTGTATAGGATAAATAGAGGATCCTCAGCATCCATGGGCACAGAAGGACATGCAGGAGACACGTTTTCCATGACATCATGCCACCAATGGTCCCGCTGCCCTTTCATTCGCACCTCGATGTTGGTTCTGTTCACGGCTATGACGTTCTCCACAGAAGGGCAGAACTCAACTGCCCTGTCTGTGTTGCTCTTGAGCGGTATCCTCTTCCCCCTTCTGAAGCTCCCATCAGAGGTTATTACCAGTTTTGCACCGCTATCCTGTACCCTGTCCTTCAAAGCATCGGAGCTGAAACCTCCAAAGACGATGTTGTGCACAGCCCCGATTCTTGCACAGGCGAGCATGGCAATCGCAAGCTCGGGTATCATTGGCATGTAAAGGCAGACCCTGTCGCCCTTCACCACATCGAACTTTTTTAGCACATTTGCGAACTTACATACCTCTCTATGGAGTTGATGATACGTAAAAATCCGGCTGTCCCCTGGCTCCCCTTCCCAGATAATGGCTGCCTTGTTCTTCCTCCAAGTTTCCAAGTGCCGATCCAGGCAGTTGTATGATACGTTTATCTTTCCACGTTCAAACCATTTTACGAAGGGTGGATCCCAAGAGAGCACGTTCTTCCATTTCTCGTACCAGTCCAGCTCCTCTGCCATCTCAGCCCAGAATTTCTCTGGCTCATTCACTGAGCGCTCGTACAATTCCTTGTAATCCTCCATACTCTTCATGTTAGCTTTTTTGCGAAATTCCTCGCTGGGCGGAAACTTTCTTCCCTCTGCTAACATGGATTCTATGGTTTTTTCCGAGGTTTGAGCGTTTTCTTCGGCCATTATTATTCCACTTTCTTGGTACAAATCCCCATGTATTTTGGTGTTCAATTAGGTGGGGAATTCCTGAATACCACACAGCATATAAATACCTATGTTACTGCAATTTGATACATCATGTAAAAACGATCACGGCGTCTCTACATCCTCCTCGATAATGAGCGCACCTATATAATCACAGTCCTTGCAGTGGTACTTGTAGCCGGTGATCAGGGCGGTCTCGTAGTAGATGTTCGTGCCCCCGCACTGCGGGCATCTGAGCACTTTCTTGATGGTATCATCCCTTATCTTTTTCTTCTTCCTTGTCATTATCTCCCTCTTTCTTTTCTTCTTTATCCGGTGGTTCTATTGTTATCAGGCCCAATTTCAGGAGTGTCTCCAGGAAGCCCCAGACCCTTTTCAGCACCGGTTCGATGTCCTCCTTGAACTCCTTATAGGTCTCCGTACATATCTCATGTAAGTTATGCTTTCCATCGCACATCTTCCAGATGAATGTGCCTTTATCGTCCAAAGGCCTCCTGATATTCTTTGGGCCGCCGACATGCCTGTGCAGGAATTTCTCAAAACGTGAGAAGTTCTTTGGATAGATCAAAACCACCTTCCCTTTCTCCTCTTCCCACTCAATCTCCTCGTTTCTGATTGGAATGCAGGAAAGCAGCCTCTTCATTTGCGGTTTTAGGTCGTTGAATCCCATGGACCTCACTCCAGGTACAGCCAAGCCCATATCATAAAGGCTATCGTGGCGATTACCGCTACAATCGAAAATGTCTGGGTCAGCTTTCTATCTCTTAGTACGTACTTTGCATAACCTCCGAGTATGATCCCAAAAATCAGAGCCATAATCAGTGCAATGAAACCGAACAACAGATGCTCCATGCTGCAAGTAATCGCAATCATTCCTATTACAATTTACGGGTAGTGGGGGTTTGGTATGGTCTCGAATAAAACTTAAGTATCGGTATGGGATTACTCAACAATATTCTTTAGGGCTCTTAAGGGGACATCAAATGCCAATGAAATCTGCTTATCGACAGCCACTTACCCCAGAGGGCATAAAAAAGATGGAAAAAGGCACCCTGGATTATTTTGACGAGGAGGTTTGGGGCAACCTCAATACTGGTGCATTAGAGCAATACCTGGACGAGAAGACGAAAGTAGAGGGTTTCCAAAGGTCTATCTGGAGGTGGAAAGGCGTTGTATTTGGCATAATTATGGGGGTTCTTTTTGCACTTGTCAACCAGTATGTAGGTCTGAGGGTGGGTATAATAGTTGCAGGCAACTGGTATTTGGTAAATATCATAGGCATGGCATTGAAATGGCATCCAACAGAATGCAATATCGCTTCAGGGGCAAGCACCGGGGCCTCAACTACATGCACAGGGTTTGTATTCACATTTCCAGCAATTTACCTTCTAATGAGCGTTTCCCCTTATGCAGATGTTGGGCTTGTCACGGAGGCTATGATTCCGCCGATAAGCGTTGCAATGATATGCGCCATGTTAGGCGGTATGTTAGGTGTGCTTTATTTCACGATATTCAGGAGGATCTGGCTTGTTGAGGACCCTCTACCTGTGCCAGGCTTTCAGGCCAACATAAAGCTAATGGACATCGCGAATGACCGGTCTACAGGGGCAGTAGAACAGGCAAGAAAATCTATAATGATAGTCGCACAATGGACTGGTATCACCATGGTTTTCACATTCTTGAGGAGTTTTCCTATCAGCAATAATGAGGCTGTCTTAGACAAAATATTTGGCGGTGATTATTACCATAATGGGATGATCATGCATCCCTATGCCGAATACACCTTTTTCGGCTGGGCCCTGATCCCAATTGAAATAGCAATAGGCTGGTTTATGAGGCTTCGCACAGCATTTTTGATTGCCTCAGGTTCGATATTCACTTGGTTTGTTATAGTGCCTATGGTTGTGGGATTCAACGTGCCGATATGGATCCCAGGGACCGATTTATATTTCGCGGTTCAGGACGCCCCACAACCTGCCTTTATTGCTGCAGGAAGGGTGGCTAGAATGATAGCCATTGGTGCGATACTTGGTGGAGGAATAACAGGTCTTTTAAAAATGGCCAAGGTCTTTAAAACTGCTATGTCGGATGTAATGGCATTGGGCAAGGATACAGAGGAAAGATCAGATTACGTTAAAGGCAAAGGGTGGTTCGAGTGGCCTATGACGCAGATACCCTTCTTAATTTTTGTCGTGTTCATAAGCGTGGTAATAATGTTCACCGTTGTAGGTCAATTTCCAGTTTTAGAGTCCATAATCATTGGCGTGCTATTGGTAATAGTGACATTTATACTTGGTGCCATAGGGGTTAAAGTTATGGGTGAGACCGGCATCACACCGGTCTCCGGCACATCGTTCATAGTACTTATAATATTGATAATGGTCTTCAAACTCATCGGTACAGACACATCCACAATGATAATAATGGCTTTGATAGGTACCACAGTGTTCGGCACGGCTTTATCACTCTCCGGAGATATCATAGGCGATTTCAAGATAGGTGTCTATACAGGGACAAGACCATATCATCTTACAAAAGCTGAGCTCACAGCTATACCTTTTGGAGCGGTTGTAGCTGCGATAGGTGCGATAATATTGTCCAAGGGACTTTCGACCATAGACCCTGCCACGGGTGCTCCAGTACTAGATTTGGAGGCACCGCAGGCCCATGCGTTCGCAACCTTCACCATGATAATAGTGGGCAATGCCCCTTGGGATTGGATATTAATTGGGTTTGGCATAGGGGTTTTCATGGAATTGATGACGGGGATGGGCACAGCTTTTGGCTTAGGGATGTACCTTCCCTTCTCCCTGACAATCAACCTCATAATAGGCGGTGGCCTTAGAGACTGGTGGCAAAAGAAAAAGTTGGAGCCGCAAGCTGAGAGGGAGGGATGGACCGAGAAACAGAAGAACTTAAAATTGCTCCAAACCTATATGATGATGACAGGTCTAATCGTGGGGGAGGCTGTAATGGGCACTGTTATCGCGCTCTATCTCGTTATTCCGCTTCTAACAGGAGGATAACCAGGGAGGCGTCTACTACAGTACTCATACGGCGCTAATTTTTTCTTAATTCCATTATGAAATCTTTAAGTATTTTCAAAGAGTTCACTGGGCATTCAATCTAGAACAGAGGGAGCTCCTTTGGCAGTGAAGAAATCAGTTTACAGGGAACCGCCCACGGCGATGGGTTTAGAGAAGATAGAAAAAGGCACCCTCGATTATTTTGATAAGGAGGTATGGAGCAACCTCAACACTGGTGTTTTGGAGGAGTACCTTGAGGAGAAGAACAGAAGGGAGAGTTTCAACCGCTCGAGATTCGTTTGGAAAAAAGTCCTGGTAGGCGTAATTCTTGGTACGATTTTTGCTGTTATTACAGAGTATGTCGGCCTTAAAGTTGGAATAGCCATCAGCGGCGGATGGTACATCATGTACCTGATCGGGACAGCGTTAAAATGGCATCCATGCGACATCAACATCGCAGGCGGAGCATCAACAGGTGCCACCTATATCGGCACGGGGTTCATATTCACTTTCCCTGCCATTTATCTACTGACTACTGATGCATATGCTCTTGCTGGCGGCGAAACGATAATCTCCTCAGTACCTAACAGTGTGCTCATAGTTGCTCTTATTGCCACGATTTTAACAGGTATACTTGGCACCCTCTATTTCATTATTCTGCGAAGAATCTGGCTGGTGGAGGAGCCATTGCACTGCCCTGGCTGGGAGCCGAACCTGCAGCTGATGGATATATCCAACGACATCGTCAAAGGGGAAACCATCAGTGCAAAGCGCTCTTTGAGATTATTCGCTCAGTACACCGGGTTAACGATGCTTTTTACATTTTTCAAGGACTTTCCTGTGGGGAGGATGGATGATACTTATGCATACTATAACGCCCACGCTACAAGTGCAAATCTAAATCCAGAAGCCTCCACCATGGACATAATGTTCAAGGGCAGCACGATGTACGATAAAGGAGATATCATCCAGCCCTATGAAAGTGCCACCCACACCCATTTCAGCTTCGGATTGATACCGATTCAGATAGGGCTTGGCTGGTTTATGAAGCTGAGAGTTGCCATTCTTGTTAACCTTGGAACGTTCATCACCTGGTTCATCATAGTCCCGCTGGCTGTGGCCATAGGTGTCCCGATGTTCGATCCCAGCGCCGGGACCGCGGGACAATATTTTTCACCTATGTATTACCTGGGGACCAGCATCATTTCGGGCACGACCATAACATGGGGCTCTGCTGGAGCTTCCCCAGCAATAATGGCCTTTGCTAAAGTGGCGAGGCCCATTGCCGTCGGTACGATATTGGGAGCAGGTATTACGGCTCTCTTGAAGATGATCCCCACATTTCGATCCGCTATGTCGGATGTAACTTCTGCCAGAAAAGGGGGTAAGAGGAGGGACTACATCGAAGGCAAGGGATGGTACGAGTGGCCTGTAACGCATATTATGCCAATGACCGTGCTAACTTCTATTGTGGTATTCTTTTTATTTTGGTTTGGATTCGAGGGCTCCAATCCATTCGTTGCATTCATATTTACTGCTGTATTGGTAAGCACAGTATTCTTCCTGGGTGCGATTGCCGTAAAGGTAATGGGGGAGACAGGTACCCAGCCAGTTTCGGGCACTTCATTCATCGTCCTTATCATATTGATACTGATTTTCATGGGACTTGGCCTTCCCCTAGAAACCACGGCAATAATCGTCCTCATCGGCACCACCGTTTTTGCAGGCGCGATATCCATGGAGGGCGACATCATCTGGGATTTCAAATCAGGTTTGTATGTCGGCAACAGACCGTATCATCTCATGAGGGGTGAACTGACAGGCATTATTCCGGGCGCGATAGCGGCTGTTCTCGCAGCGGTCATGTTTAGTAAGTTGTTAGCCTCTGGAGAAATGGCCCTTGTGGCGCCCCAGGCCAATGCATTTGCAACCATCGTCCAGACATTCCTGGGAGGTTCCAATTTGGGCATGCTCGTCTCCTTCCTTTTGATAGGTTTTGCCCTTGGAGTACTGCTGGAGCTGGCGACCGGAATGGGCACTGCCATCGGCCTAGGCATGTATTTCCCTCTCGCTCTTGGCCTGCCAATAGTATTGGGTGGAGCCATGAGAGACATCTGGGAGAAGAAGTATTTAGAGCCAAAAGCAAAGGCGGAGAAATGGACTGAGAAGCAGAAAACGATGAAGATCCTCGATACCTATATGATAGCCACAGGTCTTATCGTAGGCGAGGCTATTATGGGCACAATAGTTGCGATATACTTCATTTTCGGTTGATGAGGTTAATACTTATTTACTTTTTACACCGATCTTCTCCCAGGCTTTTCTTGCCCTTCTGAACTCCGGCATCAGGGCTCCGTGCATCAATCGTTGCCTCAACGTGAATTTCCACGGCTCTCTGGGCAGCTTCCCTGCCATGAGTTTGAGCATTTTTCGGATGTCTTCGATATTCTCATCGTTCACTGAATCTATCTCGATAATCGGCATGACGCTGGAATGTGTGGGCTGCGTGTCATATAAATCGACGATGAATTCCGAAGGCTTCTCGATTATGAACCTGAACGCGTAAGCAAAACGGAATAACGGCATGATCACGAAGAACTTGTCGTAGTACTTCTCCACTGTGTCCCTCTTGAACTTGTAGTCTAATTCCTCCAGAACCTCGCGGAGCAGCTTTGCGCAGCTCTCAGAGTTGAATGATATGGGAGAAACCCATTTGTACTCGAATTTGGGCATGGCATCACTTGGTGGGGTTGTTAATGGAATGGGCTGGTATTAAGGTTGCGATTAAAGTTAAAATAACGGAAATTTTTGGTGTAAAAGAGGTATCTACCAAATAAATATTAAATACGCCTATGTACATTTTATTATTGTAATACTCAAGGCAGGAAGGCCAACAAAATGGGTTAGAATGATGAAGAAAAGAACCGAAAAAAGAGAAGGAGGCTAACCATGAAACATAATTTGGCTGCGCGAATTCTACCTTTCTTCATTTTAATATTGTTAATTATTAGTTTTGATATTCCATTGGATCTTATTGGTAACTCATCAGCAGAACCTCCAACGGTGATAGATATCACTCCCTCCTCGCCTACATTTTTTATCGGCTCGACATCATATCTTTATGTCAATGCTACTGACATTGAGGATTCTGAGGATGAGCTTGAGATATTTGCGGAAGAAGATGACATCCAGTGGCAGTACACGGGGTCTTCAGGCGACTCTCCAACAGGTGTCTGGCAGAGTACCTATTTCGGTCCATCCAGCTATGACGGCACCCCACCAAGCGGCTATCTGAGTGTGCCCTTTCAAATGGAGCACGGTGCATCAGAGGGTGTTTATATATTCCAAGCTAGGGTGACAGACCAAGATGGCAACAAGAGTAGCTATATGCAGATGCCACAATCAGTAACTGTCTTTCCACCCCCTTACTCGGGTATAGAAGATGTCACACCGCAGGATGATAAGGTATATAGAACTGAGACCTTGATCATTACTATTAATGCTTCTTGTGCTGAGTATACAGAAGACCAACTTACACCACATCTTGAGATGGATCCCCCTGGCTCATCTTCCTGGATGGAGTTAAGCCTAACCTCGACTTATAATTATATTGATGCGCAATGGGAGTTGTTTTACACACCCGATGCGTCCTGTGACATTGGCGGCTATGAATTCCGGGGATGGGTTACAAATCCCTCAGGTGGTGAAAGTACAAAATTAGAAGCAGGTTCTTTGGTGGAAGTTAAGAACAATCCTCCATCAGCTGATGATTTGAGGGCGGAGACAGGTGTTACAACTGTAGAAAGGGGAAATTCGACTTACATATATGCAGATGGCTCTGATATCGAAAACACGGAGAGCCAGCTTATACCACACTTTAAGCACAGCAGCAACAATGGTCTATCGTGGGATGATGAATACTTCAGCGACCTAAGGGCTCCACCAGCTAGTGAAAGCTGGAGAGTCACATTCTCGCCCCCTAACGATGCTGATATCGGTAATTATTACTTCAGGGTCTGGTTTTGGGATGAGGATGGTGATGTGGGTAATATCTTAGAGAAGCCCGACCTAATTGAAGTGCTGAATGTGGTTCCAATGGTGGTCGATTTATCATTACCATCCTCTGGTTATCGGGGAGAGACGATTTACTTAATAGCTAACGGTATAGACGAAAGAACCAATGAGGATGCGTTGGCTGCAAAGTTCGAGTACAGGTTTGGCTCGGGCAGCTGGGAATCCTTGGACTCTCCAATCTATATAAGCGGATATTGGAGAACAGCTTTCAACCCTCCCATCAACGCAGAGCTAGGACCGTACGATTTCAGAGTTCGATTTGAAGATGAGGATGGAGACTTAAGTGAATGGTTTATTATGGAAGATACCCTAATACTTCTTAATAATCCGCCCACAGTTGAAATCTTTCTTCCCAATGATGCGTTTAGTGGCAGGGCCTTATTTTTTGCTACAGCATCTGATGTTGAAGATTTTGTTCTGGGTTATGAATGGGATTTCGGTGACGGTTCTGATCCTTCAAATGAAGAATCACCGACTCATTACTACACTAATGGGATTTATATAGTTACAGTGACAGTAACAGATACCGATGGAGGCACAGCCTCAGATACAATAACTTTAACTATATCAGGAGCGGATATAACGGATTCGGACTGGGATGGACTTACTAATTCAGAAGAGATAGAGATAGGCACAAATCCTGAAAACCCAGACACTGATGGAGACGGGATAAACGATGGGGATGATTACTATCCCCTTGACCCTGCAAGATCACGAGATCCTATAAACGATATTTTTCTAATCATTCTTATAGTGGTGATAATATTAACTAGCATTATTGCTATACGGATAAATTCCGACATAAAGAATAAAAGAAAAAGCCAAGAAAAGGGGAAATAATCCCCCAATGTTTCTACTATCTCCTTTACTTCCCGATCTCAAATGATACCTTTACCTCTGCACGGTATTTCGTCACATGGTCGCTTTCCACCTTTAGGTCGAACTTCACAACCTCGGCCCTCTTGATGCCTCTCACCGTCTTGGCTGCCTCGATAACAGCATTATTTGCAGCATCAGCAAAGCTCTTTTCAGAAACACCGACGATATCTATTATTTTGTACACTGCCATTTTAACTCCTCCGTGGGTATCGATATTTCGTATGTCTACTTAACAGTTTTGCATAGATGTATCCTACGAGGAAACCGTCCAAATGCAATCTTCGGTTACAAGTATCCAATAACCCCTTCCAGTCCTCATCCCGTCCAAATCGTCCATATGATTCAGCCTTGCGGTATCATTACCCTCCCAGTAATCCCCTGTTGGATCATCTAAATTAAAAGACCAAATAGTTTCCCAACTGACACCGCTCATTGTATCGTCCAAGCTGCGATTCGTTAGAGATGGGTAGCCCACGAAGTTCCAACCTGTATGAAGGGCAATTTGAGTGGATGTGGGATTTCTTCCCGAGGTGATCAGGTGGTCGGAAGCGTTTAGATATAGCCAAAGTGCCATGGTATTGTTGATCTGTAACAGATCGCCAGCCTTTGTATCTTTCCAGTGATCAGATCCGTCGAAAGCATCATAGTAGCGGGCAATTTCGCAGGT
This sequence comes from uncultured Thermoplasmata archaeon, assembly GCA_965371185.1. Classification (GTDB taxonomy): domain Archaea; phylum Thermoplasmatota; class Thermoplasmata. The sequence goes on along the minus strand of CBDUXN010000045.1, from coordinate 2,367 downwards.
ATCATTTACTGTCTGGAGGACATCATCGGGGGCGGTTTTTGACATAGCAAGGGGGGTGGACACCATGTTCCATCCTTTATTCAGAGGCAAGGCGTATTTGCCTACCTTGACCATGTTCGTATCGTTATACAGTTTCTCATCCACCGCCTTGACGATATAGTAGTAGTTGCTCGTATCACCCTCTCCGGCTCCTACATCTGTCCATGTCGTTTTCGAGGTCAAGGCATATGGGTATGTGAAATCGAAACCATCCAATGTGGTGCTTCTATATATGTTATAGTGCATCACATCGCTTGAGATGGAAGAAGTCCAGTTCAGCACGATGTCGCTACCCCCCACCCACGCCTCAAGGTTCGTAGGCGGAGAAGGTTTTTCCTCATAAGGGCTCAAATCGAAGTATATAGGGTTCGAGAACGCGATATTGGTCTCTCCTTTGAGAAGCCACCCGTTGTAGGTCCGTAATTCCACTCTGAAGTAGGCATCGGTATCAGCTGTATGTGGGTAGGAAACAGAGAAAGGTCCTGAGGAAACGCTCTCTGAATGGACCACCGCCCCATTGCTTATGATTCGCACGTAAGAATTCTCGATTGCATTACCTGTGATTTCAATATTCAAAAGCATTGAACTTTCTGCATATATCGTATCTCCCATGATGTGGCTATCTATTGTGAAGTTCATTGTAGGGCCATCAGTGACGTAACATCTCCCATGCCTTACAGCCTCTATGATTCCGCGGATCGAGAATTCCTTTGCATATATGTAGTTTCGAGGATAGCCTATCGCCCCTCTCCTGTTCGATAAGCTACCGCCATCAGGTGTGTTGTCTGCATTCTTGCAGTCGCTCTCCCCCAAGCCTGTCTTTCGCATACCATCATTCAGATACTCGTCCCACTTATTCAGGGCGTCTACGTCCATCGTTGTAGGGAAAGCGGCATTGAAGCCTGCATAGCCGTGATAGATGGCTATGCCATCAAAGTCGTCGTACACCCCGAAATAATCGTAGTTGTCGTCCTCCTCAGTGTGACATGGATGAGGTAGGTATGCAAGCCCGCCCTGGGCATGGATTTCATCTAATATATCGCCTACAGTGTAGTTCTCATCCGTATGCCAATCCACTACATAATCGATGCCCCATGCGATAATATCATTTGTGCCTGTTGCTACCTGTTCGCCCAAGCCGCAGAGAAAGATTGGTGTTGTCTCCTCTAAGCAATTTTGCTTCGCCGCAATTGTGTTATAATCTGTTATGAAGATACAATTCAAATTACGCTCTTGGGCTTTTTGAGCGAATTCATGCACCGTGCTCGGACCGCCAGAGTAAACCGAATGCATATGTCCATCGCCCACTATTTCAATATAATCTCCATAGGAATTCCCCCCGGAGAGAGGTTGTATATCTCCAAAATCACGAACATCAAAGTTTCCAGCATTAGAAGGGCAAAGCAGCGCAATGAATATTATGAGTGGTGGCAAAAACACTTTCCCTATTTTCATTTGCAACATCCCATATACATTAACGATCCTCGTATATAGCAATTCCTGTTCTTCTTAGGCTCTTACATCGGATTTTACAAGGTGCCTGATCCTGACCGCCTCACCTCTGTCGCTCTCAACCATCTCCTCGGGGTTCATAACGGCAACGCCCACCCCAACCAGCTCATCATCCCTTAGCACCACAACATCATCGCCTATCCTGATATTCTCATCCGCATCCTCCACACCCACAGCAAATATGTTTCCCTTGGGTTTGAAATCCGAAATCTTCACCCAATACGCTTTCTGGCTGGCAAGGACTTTTCCACCTTCAAGGGTGAGGGATATCAGGCCTCTTTCTCCCACCAACATTCCAACCTGTATTCCATTCCTGAAAATTCTCAGATTGGGGTACCTACCCTTTATCACGGCATCCTGAACCAATGACTCTCCTGCATTCCCGAACTGGAACCTTGCAAAACTCATCATGCTCTCCCTCATATCTGTTTGCCTATCTGTTTTCTCATAAGGTTTGACAAGCTCTGTAAGAATCTCTCTGAGTCTTTCGAGAGATGTGGAAGAAGTTGGGCTATTTGGACAAGTGTGTTCAAAACCATCAATGTAGTCCTTTATGAACATACAGTCTTCAGGTAGATGAGCTACAATGGCAGCGTATTTGTTGATTTCCAGGTAGCTCGTAATACCATCTCCGATCATGGAGATTTCGTCCTTGCTCCAGGTTCTGGTCACAGGTATGTCATAATTCTGTGCGGGATAGAAGAGCTCAACCTCCCTTGGCACGACACCAAGGGGAGAGGTTATCACAACCTCATGCACAACAGTTTTATTTCCAGCTTCATCTATGATTCTTTTGAATGCTTTATGGGTTTTTGA
>CBDUXN010000044.1:0-21123 GCA_965371185.1 uncultured Thermoplasmata archaeon | reverse complement strand
ATACTTTACCACCATATTTTTCAGTAAATTTCTTATGAGTAGCTTTTTGGATGGTGTGCTCTTTAAAAATTTGAGGAATGTGTGAGACATCACCAGCAGGTTTAATCTGAAGACCGAGATAATTATCTCCTATCTTGATGAAAAAATCGACATTGTATAATCTGTCCCATTTATCAGGGGCCGGATTCACCTTCACTTTCAAAATCGCTTGTAATTGACCATAAATGGTTTTTATGCTTCTTACATCCTTCTCGCATGTTTCATTGCTACATGCCTTGTTTATATTGTCAAGGAACTTGTTTTCTATAACTAATTTTTGACGGTTTTTAGAGTTGTCAGATAAATTTATTGTTCGATTATTCAAATAATCACAGAACTGATCATACTCTTTTCCTCTTAAGGTCATGATTTTTCCTGCAATCTCATTCGCAAATTCAATCAAATCCTCTGAAATCTTTTCATCCACAGAAATTCTATAATAATAGTCATTGTAAATCCTCTCTTGTAAAATTAATGCACTTAAAGCACAATTAGTCAAAATAATATCTTTTGACTCTTCGTAATCGTAACCATCTACCAACAATTTTCTATAAAGACAATCGAAAGTAAATCTATCAAAAAGCTCATAATTATTTTTAATATAATCCTTCATATAACCACCTAACCTCTCATTAATCTAAATATTTAAAATTTAAATTGAGTCTGCTCTTTTTAGCTTGCAAATCAAGGCTAAAGATATTATTAATATCTATCCCTAAAGGAGTAAGATAAAGTCTATCATATTTTCCATTAGACCTTATTCTATCAACCAAACCTAATTCCATACAAAAATTGTATGTAAAATTAAGCAGTTCATACATTGTTCTTTTTTTATAAGAAACACCAAACAGTCCATTTACCAAATCTAATTTTTCTTGTGTGAAATCCATAGAATTTGGTATCCACTCGCCGTTTGTAACTTCAATAAATCTTAAAAACCAATAAATGTTTACTTTATGAACTGTCCAATTCCCATTTGTTAAAATTTTAAGTAACAATCTTTTCTGCTCATTAATTAAATCAATTGATGGATATTGTCTGGGGGTTGAGTTAAATATAATTGGATCAAAATTACTTATATATTCTTTTCCTTCTGGTGTAATTGAGTAATAGCTTCCATTAGGTTCAATCATTTCAAAATCTAAAGCCAATCTCAAATAACATCTGAAATTTGTCGTCTTGGACGAGGTGAAATGACATGCTAATTCATCTGCTGTTAAAGTATCCTTTGAATAATCATAAAAAGGTTTCAGAATTTTATTTAACCATCTTAAATAGCAGATAGTATAATTTTTTGGCTTTGGTAAAGCCAAACCAAAACTTAAACTCAATCTTTCAACTGTCTTTGTGTATAGATTTTTTACTTCATTAAGCGAATAAAAGTGAACTAAAATATCATTTTTATTCCCAAATTCATCTATTAATTTTTTTGATTTCTTTTTGGTTTCTGAAGCATATAAAATACAATATTCAGTGCTATCCGTAAAGCTAATATTCTTATAATTAAGAACTTGATTGAAACAATAATCTAATTTACTCTTGTTATCAAGAATAGTTTCTAACTCTACAATAATTTGATTTTTCTTGAAATCTTCTAAGATAAAATCAATTCTACCGAAATCAGTTGTAATCTCTTGTCCTTTTTTAGATGCTATATTGAAATCTAAAGCTTTCCCTAAAAAATCTAAATTATTTAGTAGAGTCCATTGAACAAGACTTTCGTTCATGTTGCTATTCCTCCTTCAGGAAACATTGCCAAATGGTTGTCCTGCTTTTCTCCTGGAAAATTCCAGTGCCCAGTAAAGTATTGATTCCATACTAAGTTGAGATTATTGATATACTCTTCATAGGAGTCATTGTAACCTATCTGCTTCCCATTTCCATAATCTTTCAACTGCCAATACGGAGGGGAGGTAATAATGAGATGGACAGATTCATCAGGAACCTCTATCATCTGCCTTGAATCACCGATTATTATTTTATGTAGTGTTTTCATGTTAGATCCTCAAATGGTTTTGTCTTACTTAAAGCCACCGTTTCGCATAGCTCGTTCATATCCGAACTTGTTCGCATATCTTGCCAACTTGGGGGTATCTCCGAAGTGTTTCGTCTATACCTCCTATATCTGAATCTTCCGCCGAATGTTCCAACCTTTTTTGAGATACACCCTCGTCTCCTTCTCTAGATGTATTAATCTGAATTCTAAATCGAATCCTTCGTATATAATCCTAGCCCGCTCAAAAAACCCGTGATGTCCCCGCAAACCTTAACTATACCAAACCTTTTTCCCTCCAATCATCCTTAATGGTGGATATATGAACATCGCCGACTTAGCAGACCTCTCACTCGCCAAAAAAGCCGCCCTCAAACCCTTATGCGATCACTGCTTAGGCAGGCAGTTCGCCAAGGTAGGTCACGGTATGTCGAACAGAGAAAGAGGTGAAACCCTGCGAAAGGCCATATGGGAGCGTGAGGAAGGACGATCGAAGGATCAATTGGAGCTGCCTGAAAAATGCTGGCTCTGCGAAAACCTCTTTGATGAATTGGAGAAGTTCTCCGAGCTCGTTATGAAAAAACTCCAGCCCTACGAATACGATACCTTCCTTATAGGGTCCAGGATTGATGCAGAAATAGTGGACAGGGAGGAAAGGCTGTGGGGTGAGTTAGGAAACCAGGACTACGAGCCCATCAAGGCGGAGATGAACCGGGAGGTGGGCAAGCTCGTGGAAGCGAAAGTAGAGAAAGAAGTAAATTTCGAGAGACCGGATCTCGTGGCCGTGATAGACACGAGATTCGATAATGTGGAACTGCAGATATCCTCCTTATTCCTATTCAGCAGGTACAAAAAATTCGTCAGAGGTATACCGCAGACGAGATGGCCTTGCAAGATGTGCTGGGGAAAGGGCTGCGAAAGGTGTAATAATACGGGAAAGATGTACGAGACCAGCGTGGAGGAAATCGTGGCCAAGGAGGTCATGGATTCCACGAAGGGAGAAGAGCACAGCTTTCATGGTATGGGAAGGGAGGATATCGATGCCAGAATGCTGGGCAACGGAAGGCCTTTCATACTGGAAATCAAGAAACCAGTGAAAAGACACCTCGATCTGAAGGAATTGGAGGGTCGTATAAATAAATACGCCCAGGGCAGGGTGGAGGTTTCGGGTCTGCGCAGAACCTCGAAGGATGAGGTCATAGCGATCAAAGAGGCGGAATTTCCAAAGACATATGAGGTTGAAGTTGAGTTCGATTGCTCCATAAAACACGAAAAACTTAAAAAGGTAGTTAGTGCATTCAAGGGTAGGATAATCGAGCAAAAAACTCCGAAGAGGGTTTTGCACAGAAGAACGGACAAAATTCGGAAAAAAGAAGTAATTGACATCGGAATTGATGTTGTTGATGAGAAAAGTGCGGTGTTCAGGATAACAGGAGAAAGCGGAATTTATGTTAAGGAGTTGATTCACGGGGACGAGGGAAGAACACAACCCAACATTGCAGAATTCCTGGATGCTGATGTGGAAATAAAGAGTTTGGATGTAACGCGGATTCATGATGATAACGGGGGCATGAAGAAATGGTGAGGCGATCAAAGGGCACACGCTCGAAGACAAGGCAGTTATTCAGAAAGAAGCCCAGAGAGAGGGGCTTACCATCTACCACGAGGATGCTGCAGACCTTTGAGGTTGGAGAGAAGGCGAGCATTATAATCGATCCCAGCGTACACAAGGGTCAGCCGCATCATAGATTCTACGGCCTGACCGGCACTATTCTCGGAAAGCAGGGCAAAGCCTACCTCGTGGAAGTGAAATCTGGCAGGAAGAAAAAGACCCTGATCGTAGGACCGGAGCATCTCAGAAAAGAGACGACATGAGGCGATAATGTGGAAGAAGAGATCAGACACGTGTCATTGGCAGAGGTAAAAAACCTCCTCGAGAAGGAGGAGAAGAGAAGAGAGCTCACCTACGAGCAAAAACTTGCTCTGGAGCATGCGAAGCATTTCTCTAAGATCGGCGTCACCAAGGCGAGAAAGATGGCCGAGGAGTTGGTAAAGCTCGAACGAATAACCGAAACTTTTGCGTATAAGATTGTGGATATTCTCCCACTGCACCCTGACGAGGTTAGAGCGATTTTTGCAAAGGAGAGATTCACGCTGGAAGAAGATGAGATCAAAAAGATAATAAAGATCGTGGAAAAATATCGATAAGGGGGTAGTGCATTGGAGGATTACGCATACATTTTGGATTACTTACCACAAGGACTGGCTGATGAGAAGATGTTCAAAAGGGAGCCCATAGCCTACGGCTTAGGAAACTACCAGTTCAAGATCCTGGAGCTTAGCCCAAAGCCCAATGTCCCGTTGCAGGTGGGGGAGATGGTTTACATAGGGAAGGAGGCCGAGAAGAGGAAAAAGATACTCCATGTGAAGAGAAGGATAGGATACGATGATTTGACGAACGCGGCCCAGAGCGATCTGTCATATATTCTCCTTGAGATCATCAAAAACGAGCCTGAACGCTTTCTCAAGGTGTACAACGAAGCACAGGCCATTACCACAAGGCTTCACATGCTGGAGCTGATTCCAGGTCTTGGTAAAAAAACGATGTGGGCTGTTCTCGAAGAGCGGAAAAAGGGTCGCTTTAAAAACTTTGAAGATTTGGAGACCAGGGTGGCCACGATTCATCGTCCTGAGAAGCTGCTTGCGAAGAGGATCGAACTGGAGCTCTCGGATGCCCATCAAAAATATCATATTTTCGTAGCTAAGTAATCCAGCTCAGCCAGGACCGTTATAGGATATTGTCAACTAAGCGTCAGGTTTAAGTATGGTTTCATCTATACCCCTTCCCATGAAAACGATTTGTCCCAATTGTAAGAGTTTCAAGATAGTAAAACAAGGCTTCAGGCGCAACAAATCTAGTAAGAAGCAGAAGTACCAGTGTAAGGAATGTGGGAGTTACTTTGTAGTCAATGACGGCTTCAAAAGAATGCGTGTAAAACCAGAGATTATAGTGAGAGCGGTCCACATGTACGCCGACGGTCTCTCTTTGTCGAAAGTGCAGAATCATCTGTATCAGCATGATAATGTGAAGGTGTCTAGATGGGCAATCGCCAAATGGGTGAAGAAATATTCCGACTCCATAAAAAAAACTAAATCCAAAGTTAAAGCCCAAAATAAAGGGCAGAATCCATTTAGACGAAAAGTACGTCAAAGTCAATAAGGTTGACTACTACGACTTGAATGCTATAGACAGTAAAACCAAATTTGTACTTGCCCACCTTCTTGTTGAACACAGAACCAAGGATAAGGTTGTAGAATTTTTGAGACAGATCAAGGACTCGTGCTATGATCAAATATTAGCAAAATATGAGTCTGAAAAACACAAACCAGTAAAGAAAAGAAAACTAATATGTTTTGTATGCGATGGTTTTGAGAACTATAGGAACGCATTCAACAAATTGTTCTACAGAGTGGCTAAATTGACTTTCGGCGTGCCTATCAAAGCCAAAGTTAAAGGGCTCAAGTATAACAACAATTCTATTGAGCGGTATAATGAGGAGATCGAGCAGAGATACAAGGTCATGAGAAATTTCAAGAATTCTGAGTATGCTGGGTCCTTCCAGGAAATGAGAAGAATTGTTCACAATTTTGTGAATCCTCACATGCAGTTGAAAGGAGACACACCTGCTGAAAGAGCCAATGTAAAAATAATACATGGTCGGAATAAGTTACTCTCCCTAATCAGATATGTTCATCTGACGATAAAGTGACAATATCCCGTTATAGTTATGTTTATATATACATAATCACATTATAACCACTGCAAAGATGTTCACTAGGTGCAGCTCACGCTGAATTAAGCGATATCAGGTGATAGGATGGATAGAAAAAAGATTTATGCGTTATTGATAACGTCCATACTTTTAATTGCTGCTTTGGCGATTCTTTTCAGAGGGGCCGAGGTCGAAGCTAGGGCCAAGCCTACCATAGACCTTTCGGACGAGTATATGGTTCTAGTGGAAGAACCAGAGAATGAGGAGGACATGACTTTCATAGCAGCGCTGTCAACGCTCGTAGTGCATAACGGTTATCATCCCATGTTCATTCTCGACAACGGGAATTTGGACGATTATCAGCTCTGGACAATAGAACACATGAGTATAAAAGATGTGCCAAAGCTCCTTTTCACCAACTCGGATAGTGTGGTATCGAGTGTTCAGGCCCAGGTCGGCAATGTGGAGGTTTACGAGAGGAGCAAGGAGGTTCTGTGGAAATTCAAGGGTTTCGACGGTGAGATCAGCGTTGGATCATACGAAGAAGCACTGTGGGTTGCTCCTCTGGCGAATATCGAGAACAAGAGGATCGTCATGGGCAAATCCACCTACAAATATCAGGAGGATGTCTGGGGGGAGCTGGCAAGCAGGGGTGTTCCTGCAAATTATGTTATTGTCGTGAACCCTGAGGACTATTTGACAGATATATTTTATACTGAAGGTATAAGTTACAAAGAAGATGGAAATGCAGCTCCTCCAACACCGTACAATGCCTCATTCCATATCCCAAAGTTATCCGCTGTGGCTGCGGAGTTGGCTGCGTATCATCAAGCGTATGTTTTGACAGACATTAAACCCAGTACAGAAGATATCGGAGCCGAGTCCATGGATGATTTGGAGTTGAATTCCAAGGCGATAGGAACATTGCTTAAATTAAGGGAAATGAACGAAGATTTCGGACCCATTGAGTATATCTGCCTTGTGGGCAGCGCAGAGGCTGTGCCGCAATTTGAACTAACTGATGAAACAGGTCAGCCGGGCAGCGCCGAGGGCGATGGTTTGGTAAGTTGCGATGTCTTGTATGGATTTCTAAGCGGTGATGAGTATCACATGGACGCTGCGGTGGGGAGGATAATAAACTTAAATGTGCAGGGTGCTTCGACCCAGATATCGAGAACCCTGGGATATGATTACATAGTTGATACCATCGAGATAGATTACTCTGTAGATGGCGTGAAAACGGTCAATTGGCGCGATCACGCCTCGGTTTGGAACGGCTACGAGGTTGCTGATGAGCGTTTGCAGATGAGACCTGGATGGGAGGCCACCCGGGATTTCGAGGATGAAGGCTTCATTGCAGAATACATGAGGACCACAGGAAACGAGGGCGCGTGGGGCAGTGTTGTCGATCCAGGCTCTTCAACTGAGACGGTAAAGGAGACCGAGATCAAGCCCATCATGGAGTCAAGCGGCATGGTTGTCTACAGGGGCCACGGGAGCTGGCATGCAACCTTTTACGTTTGGGAGCCCGAGGAACCAAACGACCCGCAGGGGAAGTCTAGGTTGGAAGGAAATGACCCCTCGCACCCTGATAGCGTAGCAGATTATTATCTACCCCCTCAAGTAGCGATCCTTGTTTCATGCGAGGATAACAAGATTCACGGCTTGCATTGGTGGGGTGCTCCAATAGAGCTAGAGAAGTCGTTCCCTTTGAACTATTTCTATGCTGGCGGAATAGGGTTGATAGCTGCGACAGAGGTTAGCTACAGCAACCTCGGTCAGGACCTTCAGACATTAGGAGGTCAGTTTACAGGTAATTACCACTGGGACAAGAACAACTGCTGGTTCGCTTTTCCATTGGATGGTCTAATCAACCATGAGGATGAATACGGCACCATCGGTAAAGCGACTCAGTGGGCTGAGAACAGATACATGAACAACCCCAACAAATCCTCACCAGTCTCTCCATTTGATCGCGGTACATCCGCAGATTGGAAGGAGGTGGCGATGTTCGCTTGCTATGGCGACCCTGCATTCCAGCCATACCAAAACAGCCCCGGTGCAAATGATGTGGATCCCTGGCATAATGGCCCAGAGGACCACTGAGATCAATAAAGTATAAAGGATTTAAACCTCGTCCACCTTTTTTCTGAGAGCCAGTATGTAAATGCTCACCCCAACCAGAATAAAAATAAACGATCCCAATCCTGCCAGGAAGTAAGGTTCCTCGTAAAAAGTCTTTTTTTCCGATTGAACGTTCACGGTTATCTCAAATTCATTGTTCTCCTTGTCCATCTCATCATAAACGGTTTTAACAACCGCCCGAACAACTGCCTCCCCTTCCTGCTCCGGAATCCAGGCAATCGGGAGTTCCAAGCTGTCGTATGAGTTAATGGATACGGTCGTAATATTGACAACAACCATTCCTCCATGCGAGTCTTTTTGGGTTACCCAAATCTCTGCATCATTTGCCGATGCATGACCGAGATTTATGAGTTTTATCTTTATATTCACCTTTTCCCCAACTCTAGGTGTATCAGAGAAACTGATGCTCTCCAACTTCAAATCAGGCTTTTTTAGCGGTATTCTTATATCTATCGCGGTATTGTCGTTGATATTGATTACCGTAAAATTCGAATATTCCACACCGTCCCAGGGAGCCGTCTTCTTTGCGGTAATAGTGTACGGGTTGTGATCGATGTACGACCCGTTATTGACTATTTCGTACTGGGCAATGGCGCTATCTGCTATTCCCAGTATATTTGTGTAAGTAAGATAATCATAGTTATGACCTTCATATTCACCCTCAAAATCCACCCTTGCACTGGAGACATCGTCGCCGTAACTATCGGTAACATTAACAGTGACCGACCATTTAACTATGATTCTGCCTGCACCATTATTCTGCATGAATAAGTTGGAATCATCCACCTCAATATCACTGTACATCCATTCTATGCCATACAAGGAGTTATTGCTGAATATGTTGTCCTTAAGGTCTGCTTCCGAGTAATACCCTAGTATACCATTATTAATGTTGTTTGCGAAGGTCGAATTATCGATATCGAGTTTAGAATTGTATGAAATCAAACCGTCATCGCTGTTTTCTGAGATTTCGCTGTTGCTGAGGGTAAGATTAGACATCTCAACATAAATGCCTTTCCCGCTTTCCGATGGGCTGCAAGTGCCAGTACTGCAGTCATCTCTACTGTTGGATGAAATCCTGCCGCCTTCCATGTAAACTGATGAATAATAGAATTTCGCCCCGTCTCCATTATCATAGATATTATTATCTATGAGCGTTAGCTCAGAGTTATATGAATACACTCCTACCGGGTTGAGGGAGATTTCGTTACCTATGATCTGGGGTGAACCACCCCACACCGCGATACCGTATTTGGCGTTGTCGCGAATGATGTTATATTTGATCACTGGAGAGGCATAGTAGAGCACCAAACCGTTTTGGTTATTTTGGATTGTGGAGTTATCGACGGTAACGTTATCAGAGGCAATCAAAATTCCACTGGTGCTTCGTAAAGTGCCCCCATCGTTCCAGCCGCAATCCTCTATAGTGCTGTTCTGGATTTTACCCTTACTCCCGTTTTCGAATATGAAATCGTAGTTAATCTGGCTCTCTCCCTCCATTATTATCGAGCCGTTGATAACGTTCAATTCACTGCCGTTCTTCACAGATATCCTGGCATCACCGTAAGCACTTGCATATATTCTCAGGGTAACATTGTCCAAAGTGAGCTGCGCATCATTTTCTATTGTGATGTTGCCTTGAACTGTTATATCCTCATTTCGGACATATGTATCCACGGTGATCACCCAGTCCCCTGAAGAAGGAGGAGGATAATTGCCGTTTCCTTCGGCCAGGCACGAAAAAGGTATGACAGTAAATGATGCTGATATAAGTAACAGAGCGGTTATTAACCCGTACTTCCAGGATTTTCTATGATTTTTCATATGTAAAACCAGACCGTGTGACATATATGACCGTTGCCAATAAATAGTTTTCGAAAAAGGGACTTTTTAATCTGTTTTCATTATTTATAAAGTTCATCATGGAATTTTTTATAGGGTTTCCAGGGAATCCTATTTGTTGTGGAGCCTGACTCAGTTTTTAATCTGCTTTTTCAAAGCATTAATATATCACCTGACCGAATTAAAAAGTCCCTATATATATTCCTAAAATCAAAAATAAGGTTACATAGAATTAAAACAATTATCGAATCGCGAGAGCAAGGTGCGCATGACCTGCTAAAAAACATCACCGCTTATGGGTACGGGATGCGCTTGATGCAACGCACGATCCATATACGGCTCTCTCCAAAGTTTTGTTAATCATAAAAAGAGAGCCAGTATAAAAAAATCAGACCGCCATCGCCACGCCGCGACCTCCTGTAAAGGTCAGCGTGTAAGTGGCATTGTATCTCAGCCCTTTGATCTCATATTTCAATTGGTCCATTGTGGGACATTTGTGGGTACGCTTATATTCCACGATTTTCACAGGGCCATCGATCTCAATCTCAGGGCGGTAGCCAGTGCCGTTTTCTAATCTCCAATTATGCTGTATAACAATCGTCAGCTCCGTAAAGTTCTGCGTCATAACAAAGGTGCAGCTCGTGTTATGTTCGTACTCGAAGGCTATGAACAGGTCCTCCACTCGTGAGAGATCATGGTTCCTTGGCTCCAGTGGCACTGGGGCTTCTATATACACTGTGGGGTAATTTTCAATGTCATAAATGTATGTTTCATCGATAAGGTTGAGATAAATTCCCGTCGAGATCAGCAGCAGTTCTATTACGATCACGACTGTGAATATCTTTGCAGCCTTTTCCATTTTATCATCCCTCGATAATTAGACCGCCACCGCCACGCCGCTGCCTCCTGTAAAGGTCAGCGTGTAAGTGGCATTGTATCTCAGCCCTACGATCTTACAGGTGTATTGCTCCCTTGTGCACCAACATGAGGACCATTGGTAGGTAAACTCATATTCCAAGACTTTCGCAGTGCCATCGATCTCAATCTCATGGTGGCAGCCAGTGGCGTTGGCTAATTTCCAATCAGACTGTAAAATAATCGTCAGCTCCGTAAAGTTCTGTGTCATAACAAAGGTGCAGCTCATGTTGTGTTCGTACTCGAAGGCTATGAACAGGTCCTCCACTTGTGAGATAGTATGGTCCCTTGGCTCCAGTGGCTCTGGGGTTTCTATATATTCTATGGGCCGGTTTTCACCGGAAAAATACCACCTATCATGGTGAAGGTTGCTGAAAATCCCAATCGAGACCAGCAGCAGTTGTATTACGATCACGACAGCCAATACCTTCGCAGCCTTTTCCATGTCATAGGAGTATATAAGGCTAATCTATAAAAACGTTATATGGTTATAACCACGTTTTACACCAAGAGATCGGGGGGTGCGACAAGACACATACAGGAGCGTCGGTATCCCCCGCTAGCTTCCTCTGAACCCGTATTGGATTGTTGGAATAAAATATTTACGAAGTGGACTTTTTAATCTGCTTTTTCAAAGCATTAATATATCACCTGACCGAATTAAAAAGTCCCGAAAAAGAGCACGAGCTCAAACCTCTGGTGGCGGCCATTTCAAAGGCCGTCTCTCCACTTCCAGCCTGTCCGCAGTTGGATATTCCTCGATAATAAAACAGGGATAATCGATATTCTCGTGGATCTCCTCCAGAATCCACGGCGCGATCTCCAGCCTGTGTTTCTCCTTGTCTATAAAGATCAGTTCATCAGGTATCTGGAATTTCCTTTTGAGTTGCCTGTACACTCCATTCAGCTCATCACATTCAACAACGCCTTTGATAAATAGACCGTCCTCTGAGATGATATCGCTCTCCTTTGCCGTGTTCTTTGCCCTTCTCTTGATTCTCCTTCTCAACTGCACACCGTCTTTAAAACGGGACGAGCAGTAATGCAAGGACATGGTTGTATCGAGCTTCAGAATATCCTCAGCCACCCACTGGCTCCCTTTTATCGCATTTGAGGTTTCATGCCTGATCTCATACCCTCTCGCCATTATTCCATCCCAGTTTGTCTCAGAATATTCCAATTCATTCAGATTGAGGAAATGTACACCCGATTCATCCATATATTTTGTTAAGGCTGTCAATTCCTTTTTGAAATCGGGCAGAGCAGGCACCTCCACACCAACAGCCATCTCCGTATTAAGCGCATCTTTAATGCTCTTTTCATAATCTGAGCCCCCCATCTTCTCCCAATAATTGAATGGAATATGGAACCTTATCTCGTCCAGGCCAGCATTTTGAAGTTCCTCGAGTATATCTTTGTCTGGCGTGTAGGCTGTGTAGAGATGCATATGATGCTCCTTCCCGAATTCTTTTTTTAGCAGATCCATGTAATACAGGGTGCGGTCGAGCACCTCAAGAGGGTCGCCACCTGTGATGCCTGATCCCAACGCATCGATGGTTCTTGCCTCGTACAGAACATCCTCATCCTTCTCCACGAATTTTTCATTTGCATATATCACATCTTTGCCTTTCTTCTTCACGGAGATGGGGCAGTAGAAGCAGGAGAACTTGCATAGTCCGGTAACGAGCATGACCATCTTCCTACCTTGTCCGCAGAACTTGCAGCCTTTTGGCAGTTCACCCGTGTACTTTGAGCCTTTCTCCAGTTTCTTGATTTTCATTGGGCGTAGATTGTGTTTTGATGGTTTTAAAGGTTTGGATTGCGGTTTGCATTACATATGGCCTGCCTCCTTGCCCCCTTTCTCCCACCCTGCTTCCCCTGAATTAACGTGGTATAAACCTGTGATGTAGACATTATCGGAGATCGCCATTTAAAAAACCTGGATGTCCCTGTTAATTCGACAATTGCCTGACATAATCTTAATATATTTCCAATATATTACTAAACCGAGACGAGGACAGCATTCTCAAAATAACCTGTATTAACCAATCAATGACGATTTGGGGGGTTGTTAAGTGGGAGAAGGTTCCGGCTACGGAAAAGTGATTTTGTTCAACGAGCACTTCGTGGTGTACAGTATACCAGCCATCGCTTCCGCAATCGGTTCGAAGACCATTGCAAGGGTGGAGCCCCTCGGGGGCAAAGGCTGGTCCATACAGGACGATAGACCTGCAACACCAGGCTATAAGGATGAGAAATTGGACCATCAGAAAGACTCGACGGGAAGAATTTTGAAGGCTATGGGGGTAGACGCCGATCTTACACCGATTAGGATCATCCTTGCAGGGGATTTGAAGGCTGCAAGCGGTGTCGGGGCCAGTGCAGCCTCATGTGCGGCAATTGCAAGAGCACTGTCGGAGCAGTTCAAATTGGAATTTTCAGATGAAAGAATCAACGAAATAGCTTATGAAGGCGAAAAAGGGTACCACGGCACGCCCTCGGGGATAGACAACACAGCGGCAACGTTTGGCGGTTTAATCTGGTTCCAGAGAGGGGAGCCAAATGTCATGGAGAGGTTGACCCTCGAAAGGCCGGTGGAGATCGTGATGGGCAATACAGGTGTGGTTGCCAATACCAAGGCCGCAGTTGCAGGTGTGAAGGAGAGAAAGGAGAAGGAGCCAGAAAAATACGAGAAAATTTTCAACGAGGCAAGGGAGTTGGCGCAAAACGCAAGGAAAGCATTGGAAGACTATGACCTGGAGACTGTTGGGAGGTTGATGAACAAGAATCATGAACTGCTTCAAAGCATTGAGGTCTCTTCAAAGGATCTGGATTTCTTGGTGAAGGTGGCAAGAGATAATGGTGCACTAGGTGCCAAGATGACAGGCGGAGGGCTTGGCGGGTATATGGTCGCTCTTACACCTGGTGAAGATATGCAGGAAAAAGTTGCCAAAGCTATGGAGAAGGAGGGCTTCGAGACCCTTAATACGAAAATTGGAGTTTAGGATCAATAGACGATAGGATGTGAAAATGTGAACTTACGAGATCTCTTGAAAAAACTGGAGGAAGAGGGAAAACTTGTCCGGGTGAAGAAAGAGGTGAGCATAGAGTACGAGATCGCGAATGTGATAAACACGCTGTGTGAACAGCCCGTGATATTTGAGAATGTAAAGGGCTACGACTTTCCGGTGTTCGGGGGAATAACATCATCCCGTGATGTCTTAGCAAAAGGCCTTGACACGACAAAGGA
Source organism: uncultured Thermoplasmata archaeon (assembly GCA_965371185.1). Taxonomy (GTDB): domain Archaea; phylum Thermoplasmatota; class Thermoplasmata. The sequence goes on along the minus strand of CBDUXN010000044.1, from coordinate 7,166 downwards.
GAAACTGCTCTTCAAGCTCGTGGATGCGTTGCGCAATCCAAAGGAGCCTGAGATCGTAGAAAACGCCCCGTGCCAGGAGGTCGTAATGAAGGGAGAGGAGGTTGACCTTGACAAGTTACCCATACTTTTGCACCTTCCCGGAGACGGAGGTAAGTACGCCACAGCCACAGTGGCCACGATAAAGGATCCGGACACGGGAAGAAATGTGAGTTATCACCGCATCATGCAGCTGGGAAAGAACAGATTCAGCGCACGCCTTATTCCAAAGAGACAGACCAGAACCACATATGACAAAACCGAAGGCGACCTGGAGATGGCCATCTGCATCGGCAATTCAGTGCCAGTGATGGTGGCTGCGTCATTGGGGCCGCCCTCAGGAGTGGACGAATTCTCCATTGCAAATGCAATGGACGAGACAAAACTGACGAAGTGCGTTACAAAGGACCTGGAAGTGCCCGCTGAATCAGAGATCGTGCTTGAGGGCAGGATAACCAGGGATGTGGACAGGGAAGGCCCCTTTGTTGACCTAACAGAAACAAGGGATTTCGAGAGGCAGGAACCCGTATTCGTTGTGGACTGCATAACCCATAGAAAAGGTGCAATGTATCAGGCTTTGATACCCGGTAGAATGGAGCACAAAATGTTGATGGGTATGCCAAAGGAGCCCACAATATACGACGAGGTCAGCAAGGTGTGCGATTGCAAGAACGTGCTGGTAACCATGGGCGGAGGTTCTTGGTTGCATGGTGTTGTCCAAATCGAAAAGAAAAATCCGGACGATGGAAAGAAGGCCATCGAGGCTGCATTCCAGGGCCACAAATCCATGAAGCATGTGGTGATCGTGGAGGATGATGTGAACATTTACGAGCCCAACGCGGTGGAGTGGGCAATAGCAACCAGGTTCCAAGGACACAGGGATTTGGTGTTGAAACCAGACCAGCCAGGCTCTTCTCTCGACCCCAGCGGCGACCACTCAGGCAAGAAGACCAAGACCACTAAAGTTGGTGTGGACGCCACGATTCCCTCTGATGTTGACCCAGGCAAGTATGTGATGGTAAAGTACGAGGAAGTGGATCTAAATGATTACCGCGGGTAAGGGTAGATACAAGGTATGGCTCAAGGAGGAGAGGCTGAGCGAAAACAGACTCTATATCCTGGGAGGCGGAGGAAAACCGCATATCGGCGGAGTGGTGGTGAAGGAGCCCGGGAAGAAGGCAAAGGTGGTGAAACTGCAAGGTCATTACGATCATGAAGTTTTAGAGCCAATAGCTGAGGAGGCATGCAAAAAATACAATACAACCGTTATCGCACTCGGCGGTGTGCATATCGACAACGCCTCAAAAGAGGAAATCGATAAACTCGTAGAGAATTGCAGGGAGTTGGTGAAATGTATCTGACGAAGGAAGAGGAAAGCATTTTGAATGGTGAGAAAGGAGAAACGCTTGAGCGAATGTTCAGACTGCTGGTTCGCCTGGGCGAAATCTACGGTGCAGACAAGATGATACCTGTGGGCTCGGTTCAGGTGGCAGGAGTTTCTTACAAATCCATTGGCGACCCGGGGACTGAGTTCCTGGAAGACTTTGCGAGCAAGGGAGCCAAGGTCAAGGTCCTAACATACCTGAACCCGGCGGGCATGGACCTGGAGGACTGGGGAAAATTGGGCTTCCCCAAGGAGTTTGCAGAAAACCAGATGAGAATCATGAGGGCATTCAAGGCCATGGGAATAGTGGTTACATCAACCTGCACACCATATCTGGCAGGCAACCTTCCCAGGTTCAGGGAGCATATCGCATGGTCTGAATCCTCGGCTGTGTCCTTCGCGAACTCCGTTATCGGTGCAAGAACAAACAGGGAAGGCGGCCCCTCCGCACTGGCTGCGGCATTATGCGGCGTCACGCCCAACTATGGTCTACACCTGGATGAGAATAGAAAGCCGGATGTTGTAATAGATGTCAATGCCGATCTTGAATACAGTTCAGATTACGGGGCACTGGGTTATTATGTGGGAAAGCAGGTGAAGAACAAGATCCCGTATTTCAAAGGCCTGAAGCAGTCCAATACCGATCAGTTGAAGGCGCTGGGTGCGGCGATGGCGGCCTCAGGTGCCGTGGCTCTATATTATGTGGAAGACCAAACTCCGGAGGCTAGCCTCATGGACATCTCGGACCTGGAAACCATAACTGCTGGTGAAAATGAGATCAAGGAAACCTATGATAAACTGAACACAGGTGAAGAGCTGGACATAGCGATCATGGGCTGTCCACATGCTTCCCTCAGGGAGATTTCAATGCTGGCAGAGAAGGTTGAGGGAAAGAGCCTGAAAAAACCTGTATGGATATGCACGTCCAGGGTGATGAAGGAAGCCGCTCAGAGGATGGGCTACAACGACATCATAGAAAAGGCTGGAGGCAAAATAGTGGCGGACACATGCTGCGTTGTTTCGCCCATCGAGCAGATGGGTTACAAGACCACCGCCGTCAACTCAGGCAAGGCGGCAAATTATTTACCAGGTTTCTGCAAGCAGAAAGTGATATTTGGAAACATAGATGAACTTATAGAGGGGGCGTCCTAATGAAGGGGAGAACAATATATCCAGGCAAGGTTGAAGGGGAGGCCATCGTATCCAAGGAACCCATCGGTTTTTACGGCGGCATAGACGCAAAGACCGGCATCGTCATCGAAAATGGGCATGAACTGGAAGGCCAGAACGTAAAGGATAAGATACTCGTGTTTCCCAACGGCAAAGGCTCCACCGTGGGCTCGTATGTGATTTACGGTCTGAAAAAGAACGGAGTCGGGCCCAAAGCAATAGTGAACAGGGAAACAGAAACGATTGTAGCCACAGGTGTCATCCTGGCCGGGATACCCTGCGTGGATAACATCGATATAGATCAGATAAAGACAGGAGACAAACTTATAGTGAACGCTGACGAAGGGATAGTTGAACATGGATAAACGATTTGTTATTGGGATATCAGGTGCCTCAGGTGCACTGCTTGGAGCAAAGCTGCTCGAATTTTTAAGGGACACAGCTTACGAAACACATCTGGTGATAACCTCTACAGCTGAGAACATCATCCCCCAGGAAACAGAATACAAGGTAGAGGATATCAAGCAACTCGCCACAAAGGTGTACGACAACTCAGATTTCTTTGCACCCATCGCATCAGGTTCCTTCAAGATCGAAGGAATGGTGGTCATCCCGTGCAGCATGAAAACCTTGGCAGGTATAGCCTCAGGGTATTCCGACAATCTATTGTTGAGGACCGCAGATGTTTGTTTGAAAGAAAGGAGAAAACTCGTTCTCGTAACCAGGGAGACCCCCCTGAGCCTGATCCACATTGAAAATATGGTAAAGGTTACGAAGGCTGGGGCTGTTGTTCTACCTCCCATGCTTTCCTTTTATTCGAAACCAAAAACCGTTGACGACATGGTGAATTATATAATAGGCAAGGTCCTGGATGTTCTGGAAATAGAGAATGAGCTGTATGAGAGGTGGGGATGAACTAATTAAACCCGATGCCGGTTGTTGTTAATCACCTTACGGTTTTTCCAGCTTCATTTCATCAGGTGGAGGTGGAGGTGAGGTCATGGACGGTACCTCTGATGGAGGCTTGGGCGGGTTCATTTGCGAAGGTGGTTTGTGCATCTTCTCTTCCCCACCTTCACCTCGTCGTTTCCCCATCAGAACTGTAAGGATCATATTTATTATGAGCAGAATGAACAGAAGAATAAGGAACAGCTCTATCATGAAGAATCGGTCCTCGTCTTCATCCCGGGTGGATCTCTCATCCAATGAATCCTGTATGTCATCCTCTGCCTGTTCCAAGGATTGGTCCAAAGCCTCTAAATCACCCAGGATATCCTCCAATTGTTCCAGTTGATCCAGGGTCTGGTTTATCCCCTGTAATCGGTCATCGGTTTCGGTCTGGAATTCGTCAATATTATCTACGACATCCAAGATATCACCGGCTATGGACTGGTTGTGTTCAGAGAGATTGCCCGCAAGGTTAACGAGCATCGTTCTAAGTTCCTCGATTTTCTCCTTTTCTATCTGCCCCTCCAATAAATCGTTGAGCAGGTCGATTTGGATAGAGTGGTTTTGATCTGTATTTTGGTCATGCGACAGCAGATCTGTTTGTACATTCCCTATGTCATCAGTCAAGTCATAGTAGAAGTTTGTCATCATTGAATCGAGATCATCCAATTGCTGATGTAGGGTATTATTGGTGGCGTTGATGTTTGCCTCCACATTATAGATAACCACCTCTAGCCAGGTTCGCAACATATCTATATCTATTGTCAGGTTATCGAGAGTGACCTCCATATCATTGATATCTCTGTAAGGATAGGGATCATCAACATCGGAAATGCCGTCATTGTCATCATCCGGATCTTCGATATTGCCGATACCATCTCCATCATAATCCAAATCAGGTGTTCCATTAACAATCTCGGAAAAAGGAGATTGATTTGGGACTTCGTCAAATGCAGCAATCTTGTAATGGTAGGTAGTCCCTGAAGCAAGCACATTATGCATAAATGATATCGTGCCTGTGGAAATATTTATTAACCAATTAAAGGTGTTATTGTCAGTGCTATAGTACAATGCATAACCGGATAAATCCCCTTCTATGTTGGAGTTCCAGCTCAATAACAACGAATAACCAGTGAATGGATTGTTGATTGCCAACCCTGTTGGTGTTGCAGGTGGGATGGTATCTGCCCAGATTACCTTCCATCCGTGGAGAACAGGGGTGAAATTTCCATCCCCAGAAAAAAGCGCTTTTAGACGAATTGTGGGATAAGTGCCTATATCAATTGCAGATATGTCAATATTGGTCCCAGTGAGATTCTCGAAACCAGGTATGGGCTGATAAGTGCCTCCGTCCAGAATAGTAACTTTTATGCGATTCTCAGTGTCATATTCGGATTTATTTACAATTAAGGATTCCCAGGTCTGTCCGTTCGGTAATATAATTTCTGTTGAGGTGAGATTTCCAACGTTGGCGTATGAAGTGATGAGAACATCATCGGAATACAATGTGCATGTCTGCTCAGCAAATATGCGGGCTCCAAACTGATACCTTACAGATGTCACATTAAAATCATACTCGAATTTTTTTACTCCATCAAAATAGAACTCGATGATGCCGCTATTGAAAGTAACTTTGTAGTCATGCCAGCCTGATACACTTGAGCCTATCGAAGTACTACTTGCCTCATAATAGTTAAGGATCCCATAATTATCTAGATAATTCTGAGATACGCCGATTAAACCACTATCATCGCTTCCATTTATTATCCCAAAATGATAATATGACCCAGTACTCAAAGTATGAATATTTGCTCTCCATGTAAGTATGTGGTTCATGCTGATGGGATTTTTTGACAGTACATATTCATTTACCCAAACTCCAGGAGCTGAGATCCCAGAAGCTTTCAGGTAATTATTCTGGATTTCTAATGTTTGCCCATCATCAGTAATATTCCATTTTGTGGAGTTGGGAGGATCTCCATCATTCCCTGTAAAGTTGTCGGAAAAGATAGGTATATTGATCAACTCGATGTCCCCAGCATTCAATACTAGATTGTCCCACATTTCTATGCCGCTCGTGTCCTCAAAATCATCTTCCCAGCTACCATAACTGTCTTCATCAATAACTACAGGAGCGGATGTTCCTTGCATCATTAAAGATGGCGCATAAAAAAAATAGATTACAATCAGGAACCCCACAAGCCATGTTATTGAGGTACCATTCGCTGCTCTACATTTCTTTTTTTCAGATAGATTCCTTGGTGTTGATCTCATATTAACACTCCCTCCGGGTCGTCATTTGACCTTATAATACCTAACGCCCTTGTCATATTTAAAAATTGGGAAGTATCCCGAGCCCTAAAGAATTGCATTTAAATCAAAACAAAAATATACCACAAAACCTTTCACGTGCACGATATAAATGCCAGTGATATCCATCGAGTATGACGATTTGATCGACCTTCTCGGCGAAAAGGTTGAAATGGAAAAGCTCGTCGAGATCATCCCAATGATGGGTGCAGACATAGAAAGGATCGATTATACACAGATGGACATCGAATTTTTTCCTGATAGGCCTGATCTCTATTCGGTCGAGGGTGTGGCCAGGGCATTGAGGGGCTATATGGGAATGGAGGTCGGTTTGAAGGAATATCCGATTGCGGATTCTGATGTGAAGCTGATCGTTGACCCCACCGTCAACGAGGTAAGGCCCTACATCGTCAGCGGCCTGGTTCGGGGCGTGGAGATGACAGACTATTTCATACAATCCCTCATGGATATGCAGGAGAAACTTCATCTCACGGTGGGTAGGAAGAGAGCCAAGATGGCAATCGGTGTGCACGATTACAAGGACATCACCCCTCCGTTTACGTATAAAGCCGTTGACCCTGAGAGCATCCAGTTCGAGCCACTGGGCAAGTCCGAAACGATGGATTTGGAGGAGATTCTGAGAAAGCATGAAAAGGGCAGGGAATATGCCTGGACATTGGAGGGATTCATGCGCTACCCAATTATTTTGGATGCCAACAACGAGGTGCTTTCTTTTCCACCGATTATCAACGGCACCCTGACGACGGTGACTGAGGATACAAAGGACATCTTTCTCGATCTCACAGGCACCGATATGAACGCCGTATATCATGCATTGAACATAATCTCAACCGCCCTGGCAGAGAGAGGCGGTAAAATAGAGAGGGTTGAGGTTGTGTATCCAGATAAAAGTATCAAAACTCCGAGTCTAGAACCTAGAAAAATGGATTTGCAATTGGACTATGTGAACTCCATGCTGGGCATCGATCTGTCCTTAGAAGAAACTGCAAAGCATCTTGGGAAGATGAGGTTCGGTGTGGAAATCGGAGAAAAATCCCTAACCACACTTATCCCAGGTTATAGAGGTGATGTTCTTCATCCCATAGATCTAGTGGAGGATGTTGCCATAAGCTGCGGTTATATGAAATTCAAACCAGAGCTTCCGCGAGAGATGACTTTCGGGGAATCCATGAAGGTAATCGATTTTTGCAATGATTTGAGACCGATCATGATCGGCTTTGGTTTCCACGAGGTTATGACTCTCACCTGATCAAATGAGAAGGAGCACTTCGAAAGGATGACCCTCGACCCTTCGGAA
>CBDUXN010000043.1:0-21418 GCA_965371185.1 uncultured Thermoplasmata archaeon | reverse complement strand
ATAATTTATCGCGGCTATCTGATAATTTTTTCCTCCTTGAAGGGATTGGGGGCACTTATTTCTAACAAAGGATTTAAAAGTACCAAGCTACACTATAACAAAGGACATTATAGGAGATTAAAAACATCCTCCCAAATCCCATTCACCGTCAGATTTATAAAACTGTAATGCAATTCTATCGAAAAGGGCAGGTGAAATCATGGTTGAAGGAGAAATGACAAATAAAGACTTACTGGATTTTATAAACCGATTCTGGCCACAAAATAAAAATCCAGGTTTCGGTGTGAGAACAGACAATATTATTGTAGCATCTATGAGTGCTCAGTTGATTTTAGAGTTGCGAAGAACAAACGAGTTATTAAAAACATTTGTAGCACGGTTGGAGGAATAACACAATGGACGAAGGGGAATTTCTCCTGATAATTGTATGTGGTGGTGTCTTTTTTCTATTTTTTTTGGTATTTATTTATTATCCCTTTGGTGCAAATAATGACGCTTGTTTGATATCTCTCGGAATCATGGGGATTGTGGTAATTGTTGGCATTTCACTCGGTCTTTTTTCCAAATCCAAATTGAAATGTCAGAACTGTGGTAAAGAATGCGGAATGGTTCTTTGTCTCGATTGTCAAGAGAAAAAGAAAATCGAAGTTGAGCAACAAATGGATAATGACCTATTAGATTTTGAATAGGGAGCGAAAAGGAGCGTATAAACGCCTTTTAATACACTTTCACATCCTATTTTTTTTCAACAGTGGTCTTTTACCGCCCAATTTTTTCCATTCTTTAATCCATTTTTTGATTTCGGGTTTACATCGAATATATTTATTTTTATGAAAATCCGAAGCTATTGGTTCCCATTCTGGGTGTTTAACCCGTTTAAAAACATGACATGCCTTAAACATATAACAGTTTTCGGGATCGGTATAATAAATACTAAAGAGTATTTCTTTAACCTTATCTGACAAAATATCTTTATTATGAAGTACTAAACCAGGCCAAAAGAAATAAGGGTCGTCTAAATAATTGGAACTTTCAACTTTCATATGTGAATCATATCGTGATTTGTTATCATTGGTTAAGTAAAGACATTCCCATTTTATATTAGATGGTGGTCTATTTCGATGAGAGTGGATAATTAATTTGTTTTGAATGAATTGAAGGCCATTTCCTTTTTCTATTCGATATTTTCTTAATTCCATATACTGTTCTTTACTAAATGTTGTCCCGATTTTTTCCCTCAGACCCTCTAAATCTGTTCGAATATATGTCAATTTGAATATTGGTATAATTTCACTCAAATCTCTCTTCCTCGTTTCCATTTTGTAATAAATCGCAAAAATTACTGAAATAACCGTTACTATTGGGATTATTAAATGAGTTAATATCCAATCTATTTCCCAAGCCATGCCCTCGCCTCAAGATACCCCCATGTATTGTGAATATTTGAGTGTTTTGAATATAAAAGCTGGCCACCATGTCCAAGTTCATGGTCAATTTATTTATTGTCATGGCCAACCCTCTTGAAGGGGGTTACTCGTTAGTTAGCTTTTCTAACCAATTAGTCAGATGCTCGTTAGTCAGGTAGTTTAATGTCAATCTATAAACCTTGGTGAAATTCTTTAAGTTTTTGGCAATCTTGGATTTGAGGCATTTCGCACTGAATATGATATTTGATTGTACCAGAAGCTGGCGATTCAATAACATCAATAAGTCCCAGACAAGATTTACATACACCCTCATATTCTTTTTTAGAAACCCAATGGTCTTTCATTTCAATCACCAAATCTCATTCGATAATTTGTAAGTTTTGCACAAAGTTCATGTTGCGGAAGTTTACATCGAATAGAATATTTAGTTGTACCAGATGATAGTAACTTAGCAAAAGTTATTAGTTTTGAGCAAGATTTGCATATAATCTCATATTCTTCCGTACTAACTAAGTGTTCTTTTATCCCAATCTCCCCTTTCGTATATCGAATTGTATGTAATACTTCATATCCTTTAAAATTTTGGGTGGCTTACACGAATTTTGTTACTGCCTGAATGAAAAAAGTTTTCAATTTGCTTTTTCGCAAAGCTTATATGGTGTTTTAAAAATAAGTAAATTCTATAAACCCCCCAGCGTGCTCCTTTTATTTCATTATGATGAATTATGGAGCACTTTGTCCTTCGGTTATGTCCTAAAATGCTATCCTCTTAAGCCTTAGGACCGCCGTCCCCCTCCTCCACCCATAACTTATACCGATGAAAACCATTACTCTTTTGAAGGAGGCGGTAAGGGGGTCAAACAAAATTCCCAGACGGTAAAAGAATACCCAAAGTAATTTAAAGAACGAGCCTGATAACTTCATCAAATGTCGTATGTAAAAGGTTCGTGGCGGCGTGGGGAAGTTAAGTTGATGATGTTTGAGGAACGAGATCCATGAGGAAAAAGGCCCTGGAAATGAAATTGCAGCAAATTACCCCTCATCCGGAGCCAAAGCCGGAACTAGAACAGTACGAAACGCCTGCAAAAATTGCTGCGGATGTCCTTTTCATTGCCCATTCCCTGGGCGATATCGAGGGCAGAAAGGTGGCGGACCTGGGATGTGGAACAGGGATTTTCTGTATCGGTGCGCAACTAATGGGTGCTAGAGAGGTTATAGGGATAGATATCGATGAAAAAGCGATAGAGGTGGCCGAAGAAAATGCGAAACGATTTGGTGTGGAGGTGGAACTCCGCGCATGCGAGATAAAAGATTTTATAGATGAGTGCGATACAGTTCTTCAAAATCCACCATTTGGTGCGCAACAACCGCATGCGGATAGACCCTTCCTTGAAAGGGCATTGGCAATATCAAAGGTCGTGTATTCGCTACATCTGACAAAAACCCGAGAATTTATAGATAGAGAGGTGAGAAAACTCGGGGCGATGATCACACATACCAATCGATATGAATTCGAGATAAAACACACTTTCGAGTTTCATACAAAGGAAAAAGAACGCTTTGACGTGACGATGTTCAGGATGACAAGAAAGGGGGGATGAGATGACAACTGATAAAAAAATCGTTGTACCAGGGGAAGAGATCGCTACAACCGAAGAGTTCCTGGCAGGAGAAGGGACTTTTGAGTCGAGAGGCAGGATCTTCTCGTCCTTTTTGGGTACGCTCAATCTGGACTCGGAGGACATGGTGGCTAAAGTGAAGCCAATAAATCCCTTGGTGAGGCTAAAGGTGGGAGACACGGTCCTTGCCAATGTTACGGATTTGAAGAGCAGCATGGTCATAGCTGATGTGCTGCGTGTGGAGGGCAAACAAAGAGAAATCACAGGTGAGACTTTGGCATCCATCCATGTTTCCAAGATATCTCAGGGCTACACCTCTGATATATGGAACGAGTTCAGGTTGGGGGACATTATAAGGGCGAGGACGATACAAACAAAGCCATCGATCCAACTGACCACGGACAAACCTGACCTTGGTGTTTTATTGGCATTGTGCACGAGGTGCAGGATGCCTTTAGTAAAAAAAGACAGGGCATTATTTTGCCAGAATTGCCAGCGTACAGAGGACAGAAAAATAACCCCAGATTACGGTAACTATCGATTCAAATAAGCGGGGTTGAACCCTTTAATCGAGTAAAAGGAAAAACATAATAACCACCTTATACAATATGGTGGCCATACAGAGTGTAGATGCCATGAATACAAGCACAGAGGAACTGATAAAAGCGGTAAACGAGCTGAAAGTGGAGATTCAACGAATACGTGAGGTTGTGGATCTACTGCTGAACGTGGTGATAGAAGGGGAGATAGAGGAGGATCTGAGATCAGAGCTCCAGTTTGAGAATCTGAGGGATATCGATCCTTTCTCCATATACAATTGAAACATCTGCACGTTAACTCACCACATCCCTTTTGAGGTAGGGGCCACAGGTTCTATCGATAGCAGATAGAGTTGAAATTATATTTTATCACCAATGTGGAAAAACCTTATTTAACCCATGCCTCATTCACATTGTGTTCTAGCATGTCTCACCTACATGATGGGAGGAGATCGATGGACCATGAAATTGGAGGAGGCTGTTAAAAAGATAGAGGCCATGGAGGTCAGGGGTGCCGCTAGGATCGCCAGGGTTGCTGCTGATGCCCTGAAAGATTTTGTATTGGGGTATGAAGGCCAGGACATAGAAAAATTCAGGGCTGAGCTTGAAAAGGCGGGTCAGCAGTTGGTGGCAACGAGGCCAACGGCGGTGTCGTTGAGGAATGCCGTGAACTTTGTGTTGAGGGGAGCAAATAAAGCCCAAAATCCAGATGAACTGAAGAAAAGCACCGCGGCAAGGGCTGAGAATTTTATTGTCAGGTCAGAAAAAGCATTGGACACCATAGCTGAGATAGCTTCCAAAAGGATCAAGGGCGGCGAGACGATATTAACGCATTGCAACAGCCAGGCAGCGATTTCCACCATAATCAAGGCTCATAAGGAAGGCAAGAACATCGAAGTCTATGCAACTGAATCCAGACCCAAGAGGCAGGGGTATTTAACTGTAAAGCAGCTCGTTGAAGAGGGTGTGCCCACCACGCTTATAGTGGATTCCGCAGTTAGGTATGTCATGCCAAATATCGATTTGGTGATAGTTGGAGCGGATACCATCGCATCCAACGGAGCGGTTATCAACAAGATAGGCACTTCTCAGATTGCATTGGTTGCCCATGAAGCCAGGGTGCCGGTGATGGTTTGTGCGGAAACATACAAGTTCTCTCATGAAACGCTGGCAGGGGAACTGGTGGAAATTGAGGAAAGGGATGTTAACGAAGTTGTAAATCCAGAGGATTTTCATGGTGTGAGGGTCTTTAATCCTGTTTTTGATGCTACCCCTCCTGAGTACATTGATGTGATCGTAACTGAGGTGGGGGTGATATCACCCTACGCCGCATTCGAAATCATCAAGGCGTTGGATGAGGATTGACAAGGATTGGAAGGTGTGTTTATGTACAAGGTAAAGAAGATAGACCTATGCGCGGGCGAATACACGGTGATACTCCATGAGAAGGATGCAAAAGAGCTCGGTGTCTTGAGTTTGGACAGAGTTAGAGTTGTCGGACAAAAGAACAGCATCACGGCTATAGTTGAAACAACTGACAGCATAGTTGGAGAGAAGGAGGTGGGGTTGCTCGAGAAAGGTTTCAACACCCTGGATATCAAGGAAGGTGAGGATATCGATATAATACCCACCACTAGACCGATATCGGTGGATTTCATAAAAAAGAAGATGAACGGGTTGGAGTTGAGCCAGGAGGAGATCAGGGCCATTGTGAGGGACATCGTTGACAGAACCCTTTCTGACATCGAACTGGCTGCCTATGTGACGAGTGCGTACATAATCGGCATGAACCTGAGAGAGGTCACAGATCTTACAAAGGCCATGGTCGAGACTGGCGATATTATAGAGATAGACAAAAAGCCTGTATTCGATTTTCACAGCATCGGCGGTGTGCCAGGTAATAAAGTCACGCTCTTGGTGGTGCCCATAGTGGCTGCGGCGGGTTTGATTATACCTAAGACGAGCTCCAGGGCAATCAGCAGTGCATGCGGCACGGCGGACACATTCGAGGTCCTTGCAAATGTCACCCTAAAGGCCGATGAAATCAAACACATAACAGAGAGCGTGGGCGGTGTGATAGCCTGGGGAGGTGGTGTGAACATCGCTCCTGCAGATGATCTCATCATCCGTGCTGAGTATCCGTTGGCCATCGATCCATATTCCCAGGTTATAGCCTCTGTGATGGCAAAAAAGAAGGCCGTGGGTGCGGATTACTTCCTGTTGGACATTCCCATCGGTCCGGAAACGAAGGTCCCGAACGATGAGCTTGCCAAGAAATATGCCAGGGATTTCATGGATTTGGGGGAAAGGATGGACATGCGTGTTGAGTGTGCCATCACCTACGGTGGCCAGCCCATTGGAAGGGCGATTGGCCCAGCCCTGGAGGCCAGGGAGGCCTTGATGGCCCTTGAGGGAAAGGAGGTGGCAAGCAGCGTGATGGAGAAAGCATGCGGCTTGGCAGGGATTCTGATGGAAATGGGAGGAATAGTCCACGGCTCTGGCAAGGAATACGCAAGGAAGCTGATAGAGGATGGAAAGGCCTTGGAGAAAATGAAGGAGATCATCGAGGCCCAGAAAGGCGATCCTGAAGTCACTTCAGACGATATTGAAGTCGGCAAATTGAATTTCGACGTGATGACAAAAACCGGCGGATACATCGCGGATATCAGGAATCATCAGCTCGTGAAAATCGCAAGAGCGGCAGGTGCGCCATATGATAAAGGAGCAGGGATAATCTTGAGGAAGAAAGGCGGACATAAGGTGGAGAAGGACGAGGTTCTATTCACGATCTACTCGAACAACGAGAGGAAGCTAGAGAACGCAAAGGCTGCAGCCCAACACCTGCCTCCTATAACCATCGAAGGCATGATACTTCAAAAAATTCCCCGCTTCCACGGTGTGAGCGGCCTGTAGAAGAACTTACTTTATTCCCTCCAGTCCAGTCCAAGGGTTCTTATACCGATCTTCGGGATCAAGGGCATCTTTCTCTTGTGCACGCTCTTTTCCACCATACCAAGGATTCTAGATACCTCACCTGGCTCAATGCCGACCTTCTCAGCGATATCCTTATCCTTGAGTTTCAGCTCGATACCAAATAAAATGGCGTCCAACTGATGATATTCTATGCCCAACTCGTACTCGTCGGTTTGACTCTTCCACAAACCAGCGGAAGGAGGTTTTTTGATGAGGTCATCTTGGATATCAATGGCCTTTGCCAGTTCAAGAACCTGGGTTTTGTAAAGATCACCGATGGGGGAGAAATCAGCCCCGCCGTCACCGAATTTTGTGAAATAGCCTGTTAGCAGCTCGCTTTTATTGCTCGTACCCATCACCAATCTATTGGCGGAATTTGCATGGATATAGAGCAAGATCATCCTGCACCTCGCCTTGACGTTCCCAAGGTCTTTATTGTCCAACTCCATAGGCGATAAAAGGCTCTTGATGCCCTCCACGAGATCTGAGATGTCTATTACCTTGTAATCTAAGCCAAGTGAGCCTGCAAAGTCCAGGGCATCCTTTATATCGTTCTCAGGGGTGATAGAATCAGGCATGATCAAAACGAGAATCTTCTCAGGTCCCAAAGCATCAGAACAGAGTTTTGCCACTACAGCAGAGTCCAAGCCGCCGCTGAGGCCTATTACAACGCCCTCAGCCTTAGCCTCGTCAACCTTCTGTTTTATAAAGGAATGTATCACCTCGATGGATTCAGCCTTGAATTTGGGGCTGAGGCGTGATTTTTCAGGCTCTTGAGGCATGTATTCCCAAATAGGGGAGAGGTGATATTAGGGTTGTGGTTGGACACTTCCGCCAAGTTAAACTTCCCCTTCTATGACACAAAAACCTTAAAAAACGATTATCACCTTACTCCACCGCCAAAGGAGGGAGACAGATGTGCAACACATTCAAAAAGAACACCCATGTAGATGTGCCCCTACAAAAGGCTGCAGAGGTCGCAATAAACGAGGTTCTGGGCACGAAAAAGGACGAAAAGGTGCTGATAGTCACGAATCCTGATAAGGATGTACAGAGCATCTCCATGGCCCTGTATGATGCGGCTATCGAAGCAGGCGCATCACCCACCCTGATTTTCCAGCCAGTAAAAAGCCAGTTGGATTTCGCTGAGGAGAGTGTGATCAGCGCCATCGAGGCCAACCCTGATATCATCATGTCCATAAGCAAGAATAAGCTTGGGAAGGACAAGAAAGCCTTAAAAAATCCCTACAAGGTTGGGGACAAGGAGTACGATAATGCCTTCACCTACCTCCTGAACGAAAACAAGATGCGGGCATTCTGGTCCCCTTCGGTCACAGCAAATATGTTCGCAGAGACGGTTCCCATCGATTATTCGGAGCTGAGAGAGACATGCGGGAAGATAAAAGAGGAGTTGGACAAGGCTGCGGAGGTACGTATCACCTCACCCTCAGGAACGGATATCGTAATCGGAATGAGAAACAGGGAGGCTAAAGCTGACGACGGGAACTTCAAGGAAAAGGGTAAAGGGGGAAATCTCCCATGTGGCGAGGTGTTCATTTCTCCTGAATTGGGCGCATCACACGGCGTTATAGGCTTCGACGGCAGCATAGTGACCGACAGCGGTGAAGTCATTATAAAAACACCGATAATTACCAAGGTCGAAAACGGCTTCGTTATCGAGATCGGTGGGGAAGAGGAGGCAGCAGAGCTGAGAAAAACTGTTGAGAAAGCCGAAAGTACCGTGAGAAAATTCGTGAGCCAGGGCAAGATACCAAAGGAGATGGAGGAGCAATACATACTAAATGCCCGCAACCTGGGTGAGCTTGGCATAGGTCTCAACAAGAACGCAAAGATCGTGGGTAATATGTTGGAGGACGAGAAGGTTTACGGCACATGCCATATCGCGATCGGCTCCAACTATGATGAGGATGCAAAATCCTTGATACATCTCGATGGTTTGATAAAAGGGCCCACAATCACCGTTAAACTCGAGGACGGAAGTGAAAAGGAGATTATAAAGGATGGCAAGGTGGTGTGACTCACAAGGTCACATCGAACTCTTCCTGAAGGTCCAAGACAACCTGTTCCAAGACGCCTTCGAAGGTGGGACTTCTTACCTCCCTGACGCCTCCCAACTCGGTTTGAATTCTCGCGAAATACAAATCATGACGCTTTAAAATCTCAATGCTACAGAGCGATTCTTCCATGTCATCCCCCGTACAATTTGACTATGGATAATAATTTGAACCATATCCCAATTGAACCCGAATAAACGATTTCATATTAAAATTTATCCCTCCTCAAATGGGGTTAAGCGTGAATATATGACCTCTTATCAACTAAACTCATTTTAAAATGCACTGCCCTTTACAGCCTTCACTATTTTTCTAAGGTTTCCCTCGATTTCATCGCTGATTTCCACAATAGTGCCCGTAACTACAATGTCCGCTCCCGCCTCGGAGATTTTTGACGCTGTTTTTGCATTCCTTATTCCCCCGCCCACGATCAATGGAATTGAGAGCTTTTGTTTCACAGCGTCCACCATTTGGAATGGCACGGGCTCTGGTGCACCGGAACCCGCCTCCAGATAGAACAGTTCCATGCCGAAAAATTCAGCAGCCAGACCATAACCAATGGCAGTTTTAAAGTCATCCCTTTTTACAGGTTCGGCGCCTCCCATCTCGCCCACCTTCATGCCAGGCTCCACAATTATGTAGCCCATGGGTATGGTCTCTACACCCATCTCCTTTATTGCTGGCGCAGCGTTCATCTGCTCCCTTATGAGGTATTTTATGTCCTTGGAGTTCAGCATGGACATGAAGTAAATTGCATCAGCATTCGGGCTCAGCGCCTTGGAATGGGAGGGGAACTGGATTATTGG
This sequence comes from uncultured Thermoplasmata archaeon, assembly GCA_965371185.1. Taxonomy (GTDB): domain Archaea; phylum Thermoplasmatota; class Thermoplasmata. The sequence continues at coordinate 11,979 of CBDUXN010000043.1, read as the reverse complement.
GATGGGGATACGGTCCCTCATGGCCCGCACACTCTCATCCAGATTTTCGAATGATATGCCTGTGGAACCTCCGACCATTATCGCATCCGAGCCGGCTCTGAAGGCCTGATAGGCTATATCAGCACATTCCTCCGAGCTGGGTTTCTCTGGATCGATCAAAGTCATGTGTAATTTCTCTATCTTAAGCTTACTTCGTATGTATTGTATCACTTTCATGCACATCACCATTCGTCAGGCTTTTAACCGGATAAAATGGCCCCTATTAGGAAGGCCAACAACGCCATGAGCATTCCGCCTTTTATGGCAGCAGATGCATTGAACTTTTTTCTTGTCAGAAGGATAATGCAGTATATAAATATTGCATCGGTTGCCATGATTAGATACATATAGTATGCTGAACCAAGATCTGAAAAAAGGCCAAGCATCAAAGGAACAGGACTCAGCAACAGAGCGGCTACAATGGCCAAAGATGCCATTATACCGGCATTTTCCATCCCGAGTTTCATTGGTAAAGTATACCTCCCCCAATCGCCTTTTATGTCCTCAATATCCTTGGCGATTTCCCTGCCAAGGGTTGCCAAGAAGGCCAATGCGGCCAACACGTATGTTTTCTCTATGGCCATAACAGCTGAACCTCCAAAAAGGAAGGCCGTACCTGTGAGCCAGCTGATCGTCATGTTGCCCGCAACACCCTTGGCTTTGAAGAATATCTCATAGGAGAGCATCACAGCCAAATTCGCCAGCACTATGATAAACGCTATGATGTTTAGGCCAAGGGCAAGGATGATGCTGGCTATGAACAACATCGAAGCCAATATCACGGCGCTCTTAGGCGCTATTTTTCCGGAAGGAATAGGTCTTGAAGGATGGTTGATACTGTCTATGTCCCTATCAAAATAATCGTTCAATGAATTCCCAGCCCCTGTAAAAAGAAATGCCACAACACTTGCTAGAATTATACTCATATTTGGGACTGGAAAGAGGGCCCCCAATCCACTGGCAACCAAAGCACCGATGAGCACCGCTACAGATACCATCACGCAGTTCAGAGGACGAAATAGTTGAATATAAGCCTTCATCCATTGTGAATTGGGTTGGGGTTATAATATTTTTCCTTTATTCTGTCTGCGGATAATTTCTCATCCCATTATCAAATTAATTCGTTATCCTGAAAAAGTTAATATAAAACCTTCTTATTGTTGCTTGTTTAGTGTTTGAATACACCATCATATAACCAATTCGGTGTGAAAATGAGAAAGACCATCAGTATCTGCACGACAAACTACAACTGCGCTCACGCCCTAGAACGGCATTTGAATTCCGTATATTCCCAGTTGGACGAGGAGATGTTCGAGTACATCGTGGTTGACAATAAATCAAAGGATGATAGCTTCAAAATCCTCAAGAATTTTGAACAAAAGCATGGAAACATGAAGGTACTATCCCAAAAGTGCACGATGGGTAGAGGCAGACAAATATCCTTTGAACGTAGCAACGGTGAGTTTATAATGGTGATCGATACAGATACGGTCTATTATCCATTTTTTAAGGACTTCGTCGAGATATATCTAAAAGAACACCCTGATATCGCCCTCCAAGGCCTATTCTGCGGCATTTTCCCGAGGAATATATGGGTCAAAATCGGAGGAAGGAGGGATTTGAATATCTATGAGGATCTGGATATGTGGATCAGGATATGGAAATTGGGGAAAATGAAATGGTATCCGGCTTTTATTGGGGAAAATATTAAAGAGGCAGGTGCAGTGGCGAGTTTTGAGTACAAATCAAGTAGGTACAGTAAATTCGATAAAATTCGAAGGTTCATTAGACGGGAATACGATCTTTTGAGGCTAAGGAAAATCCACAATATCGATCTAAAAAAGATGTACGAAGAAAATATCATTGATTTAGGATTAGGAGACATGCAGAAAGAATGGGTGAGGAACATACCAAGACAACGCCTAATCAGATATGGCAAAACAAGGGCGAGAGAGTTGTACAACTTGATCAGGAGCTAAGAATTTTACATTGACAACAATAATATACCAAAAATGCATTGAGTTTTTAAGGGATTAAGAATTGGCAGCAAAAGTGATGTTAATGGAGAAAAAACCGAGAATATTGTTCATATACACAAGCATGCATTCAACGTTTAGAACCGACATCGAAATTTTGAAAAGAAGTTTTGAGGTGGAGACCTTTCAATATTCTGGTAAGAAAGACATCTTTAGATTGCTGAAAGCAATTTATCGAACGGACATCAACATGTCAAGATTTGTTTTAGGTCATGCAACATTGGCTGTTTTACTGTCAAAATTTCTGCGCCGAAAATCTATAGTCGTAGCCGAGGGGTGGGATGTGATCAATATGTCTGAGATTGGCTATGGGGCCATGATCTCCAAAAGTATGGCTAGAAAAACTAAATTCGCCTTAAAGCATGCAGATGCGGTAATAGCGGTTTCAGAAGCAATAAAAAATGACGCAATGAAGTATGTAAAAAGGGATATTAATCTGGTATATCATTGTGTAGACGGCGAGAAATTCAAGCCCAAAGGGGAGAAGGAGCCCATCGCCATTACTGTAGGTAATATTCGCAAGGACACATTGCTAAGAAAAGGCCTCAAGGCATTTGTGGAATCTGCAAAGTACTTGCCGGATATCAAATTCATCCTTATCGGCAAGCCTCTCGACGATACTGCAGATGAACTTAAAAAAATCAGCACATCAAATGTAATGTTCACGGGTTTTATACCGGATGAAAAGCTGATGGAATACTACCAGAAAGCAAAGGTTTATGTGCAGGTATCAGCGCATGAAGGATTTGGTTTATCAATGGCCGAAGCCATGCTCTGTGAATGCGTTCCCGTGGTAACAAGAAGAGGAGCCATACCAGAGGTTGTGGGCGACTCTGGTTTTTATGTGCCTTTTGCAGACCCAAGATCCACGGCAGGGGCCATAGAGAAGGCCTTAAAATCCGATTTTGGGAGAAATGCAAGGGAAAGAATAATAAACAATTTTCCAGTGGAAAATAGGGAAAGGAAGTTGAAGGCGTTGATTTTAGATCTTATAGACAATTAAAGGAGCAAATCTTGGGTAACAAAACAGCGTCTGCGGAGAAGTTTGGATGCAAAAAATATTATGCAATATTTGCAAAGGAAGTTTCTCAGAAGATCTTTATAAAATTAGGGATTACGAGGGTATAGAGTTCAACATCGTCAGATGTCAAAGATGCGAGCTTGTATACATTAACCCCAGATTTGAGCCATCAGAAATTAGGGATTTTTATGGTGAGGATTATTTTATATTCGAGGACATCAAGCATGTGAGGCAGATTAAGTACGCGGTTGAGGCGTTGAAGGATATTAACCGTTTCAAAAAGGGAGGAAGATTGTTGGATATAGGAAGTGCCAAAGGTACATTCCTGTTTGTAGCGAGAAAATGCGGCTTTGAGGTTTACGGCCTCGAGATCTCTAAATTCGCGGCAGAATTTACACACAAAGTGTTTGATATTGAGACTAAGATCGGAACTTTGGAGGTGGCCAATTATCCAGAGAACCATTTTGATGTGGTAACGATGTTTGACGTCATAGAGCATGTTCAGGATCCCTTGAATACCATGCTGGAAGTAAATAAATCACTGAAAGAGAACGGCATTGTAATCTTAGAGACACCGAATGTAGAAAGTTTATACTCAAAATTCAGAGGAAAGGCCTGGCCAGGATACGGCAAGTTTCATTTGTATAATTTCTCATACAATACTCTCATAAGATTGCTAAAGGAAGCTGGCTTTGAAATAATATCGCAAAATTCGCTAAAGGCGAATATTTTCTCCTTTGACGGGCTATGGAGATGGGGAATATTAACTTACAGGGCGTACACGAGGTTAGAGCAGATTTTCATCCTCTCAAAGATATGCTCCGATATCGATGCTCCCATAAAGAAAATGTACGAAAGAGGAGAACTAGATGAGCTCCTTGATGTCGTGGAAAAACAGGTAAGTGAGGTTCTTTTTAGGCGGTCAGCAGTTAACAAACTGCTTAAATGTGTTAATTATCCTTTCAATCGCTTCCTGGGAAAACGGTTTGGGGGCGATGCTCTGAGAATAATTGCAAAAATAACTGCAGGTTGAAAGCATTTAAATAAAAGCCTCAAACATATAGGCGCTAGAGGTATTAAAGGCTCAATGTGTGCAGGTAAAGAATAAAAGGTAATCAAATGGGCACTGTAATCGTACAATCCCAAAAAGACAGGTCATCTGGTGAAGTGCTGGAGGCCATGCTAGAATCTGCGAGAAAGCTGCATTGGCTGGACGGTTTAAAGGGAAAGGATAAGGTTGTAATCAAGCCGAATCTGTGCTATCTCGCCCCTTGGGAAAGCGGTGTGACCACGAATGTTGATCTCATAGAGTCCCTGATAAAATATCTGAGAAACCTCAGACCGAATATAAAAATAGTGATTGTTGAATCTGATAACAACGACCGAAAATGTGACGATGCCTTCGAACAGTTGGGATACACGGCCCTTAATGAGAATCATGATATTGAGCTATTGAATCTCACAAAAGAGTCTTATCATGAAGTCGTCATACCAGACATACATTATACGATCAACATCCCCGAGATTTTCTTTGAGGATGTGTTTTTCATATCTGTAGCGAATTTAAAGGTGCATTTATACCAAAAGATGAGCTGTTCATATAAAAACCAGTTTGGCTGTGTGCCAGATGAAATCAAAGAGCGATATCATCAATATTTGGAGGAAATTTTGTACACGCTAAACAAGCTTTTAAAACCGGATATTGCGATCATCGATGGGAAAATCGGTCTGGAGGGCATAGGCCCTGTCACAGGCACTCCGATCAAAGCTGATGTAATGCTATTAAGCAACGATTCCACCGCTATAGATACGGTGGCGGCGAGGATAATGGGACTGAATCCCAAGGAAGTGCCTCACCTCATGTACGCGTACAGGATGGAGGGGAAAAAACCTGAAGATTACAAAACAGAGGGTATGAAAAGCATCCCGAACTTCGAATTTAAAACCGATAGATCCTTCAAATTGGTACGAGCAAAAATAAATGTCACGAGATTCACAGATTCGATGAACAAAAAGTTTAAAAAGTTCGCGGAGAAGGTTCATGGCATCCCAAGGTTCGTAAAACGAGCCTATGGATTTGGAAAAAGAAAAATGAGGCGATTGGCAGGTAATTGATGGAATTGTACAGATTAAAATTGGGCATTGTCGGATGCGGTGCGGTAACAGAGCTTTTTCATTTACCGGCACTGACCAAGCTTCCATCGGTAAATATTTTCGCATTGGTGGACAGTAATAGGGAACGTGCCAAGGCCATGACCGAAAAATTTTGTTTGAATAGATATCACACGAACTATGAGGACATATTCGGAGAAGTGGATATTGCGCTCATAGCATTACCAAACCATCTTCATGCCAGGCCCACCATCGATTTTTTACGACATGATATACACGTATTGTGTGAAAAACCAATGGCAACATCAGTTAAGGAATGCGAATCGATGATCGAGGCCAGCAGAGAGAGCAAGGCCAAGTTAATGATCGGGCACAATAAGCGATTCATGTCGAACGTAATTCTTGCGAAAAAGATGATCGATAATGGGAGCTTGGGCAAAATCACAGGGTACGATTGCAAGGTGGGAGCGGTGTTCAGATGGCCCACACAGACAGGGTTTTATTTTAAAAAGGATGAGGCTGGTGGCGGTACTCTCATTGATATGGGGGTGCATGTAATAGATTTGTTATTTTGGTACTTTGGGGAAGCTGAGAATATTAAATATCAGGCTAGGGACATAATGGGGAAAGGCGTGGAAGACAACGTCTCAATGTCATTGTCTCATAATAACTCGATCAAAGGTAGAGTAACCCTGAGCAGGACCGAGTTGCTGGACAATAAGCTCATTATTAAGGGAAAAGACGGTTGGGTCAAGATCGATATGTTTGACACCACTTCATTAGAGTTCAATTCAAAAAAAGCTAAAGCCTCTTCAGAGCTTGGTAAATTGCAGGTTAGAACAAAAAACAATGACTCTTACAGGGATCAATTCGCCCATTTTGTGGGTTGTATTAAATCGGATATCAAACCGTTAATATCAGGAACGGATGGTATGAAAGTCATTCAGGCTGTGGAGGAATGCTACAAGCAGGCCTGATCATGGTAGTCTAAAGCTTACCCTTGTGTTGGGCGGCCTTTTCAAGGTATCGTTCCAACTGCACTGCCTTTTTCTCCCAAAGATGTTGCTTTGCCTTCTTGATACCTTTCTTCGCCATTTCTGTCCGCGCTTTCTCGTTTTTCAGGAGGTAATCTATTTTTTCGATCCACAAATTCAGATCATCTAAAGGTAGTAGAATGGCTGTACCCTCTGTAACCTCTCTAAGGGCGGGAATGTCAGATGCTATTACCGGTAAACCACTCGCCATGGCCTCTAAAATCACCATCCCAAATGTTTCCATATGGGTTGGATGAATGAGAATGGTAGCGGATCTGTAATATGATGGCATGACTTCATAGCTGACTTCACCAACGAATACCACTCTATCGGATAAATCCAAGGTTTTTAACTTTTCATTCAACATGTCCTCTGTTTCTCCAGACCCCACAATAAACAGCATGGAATCCTCGTGCTTTTTGGATATCTCTTTGAATACATTTATCAATTCAAATACACCCTTTTCTGGATGCAAATGACCAACGAAAAGTAGGGATTTATGGGACTTTATTTCAGGGATTATCGGTTGATTTTCATCGAAAAATTCTGATGATACGCCTGGAGTTATGGCCCCATGTATTTTAACGCCCAATTTCCTTTCTAACGAATCTTTTGAAAATATACTATTGGCTATGTACATTACCGATTTATCGACATCAAAAAATTTTTTTCCGAATCCAGCAAATTGAAAGTTCGATAGGCATGGTATACCATGTTTATATGCAAAATTTGAAAATAACCTGCTGTCCAATCTATACCACGTCAGGACCACATCAGCCTCTTTTATTACTCTCTTAACACTAGGTCGCAACATCACGCCTATATAAAAGGTGATGGATTCAATTTTCCATGGATGTAATCTTTTGTACACCCTGGAAAAAAAATTGTTCAATGAGGTTCGTCTCGGCCAAAACGGAACAGTTACCACATTAAATGGAGCGTTTTCGATTCGTTTAAGCAATGGCTTACTTCTACTACGACCTGTTATAACAGTTACGTTGTGTTTTTCGCAAAGGTTTTCGGCCATTTGATATATTACTACCTCTTGAGACTCGTTAATTGTCCCTACAGGTGCATTGATGAAACACATCTTCATTTTTATCTGAGTCACATAGTTTTTATTGGGTATAAAATTACCTCAATACAAGCATAGATAAGAAGAACCCTCAAATTTACGGTAATCTCGATATTATCGATCACAATGTTCATATGGTGATGGACATAGAACACAGCGTGAAACCCCCCAATAGTAGACTTTTATTGACCTTCATGCCGTTGAACGAGATTTACCAGTTTATATTTTTATGCAAGAACCAGAGGGTACGGGGATTTGAATGGGTCATAAATTCGATTTAAATTTCGTCCTGGACCTCACGATAGAACTGAATGGAAAATATTCTCTTTAAGTCCGTTCTCTCTTCTTCGTTAAGCGCTAGGAAATAGAAGAGCAAGAAGTATAGCAACATACCGATAGCATAATAAACCACTATCTCAATCAAACTCGCCGGTGGATGGAGGGTAATCAGTGAATATAGGACTATACCAACACAACATGCATAAGGTATATTTGTAAGCAGAACGTTTTTAACATAATCCCTCCAATTAATGCCTAAAATATTGAACGCATTCCACATGAAAACTGGTGCCAGAACAATGAAGGGGATAGTTGTCCCCAGCGCAACCCCTTCCAATCCGATGCGCTGAACAAAGATTATACTTAGAATGAGGTTCAAAATGGCCACAATTCCGTAACAAGTTACAAGCAACTTTATTTTGTTCATTCCAATGAGTATCTGCATGGATACATGGTTGAAGTAATCGAGGAATATGGAGATAAGCAGTATGTTTGTAACCAGATAATACAGAGCAAAATTTCCTCCAGCCCAATCTATCCAGTATACTAGAATATATTTTGACATGAACATCATAGGTAGAGCCAATAAGAAGAGTAGGGCTAGGCAATATTTTGCAACTCTGAGGAACAACATCTGAATGGCTTTTTTCTTTTGTAAAACATCCAGCTCGGATGCAGCAGGAATTATCGCCTGCATTGCAGTGGCGACAATCCTGGCTGGGATTGAATAAAGTTTTCGTGCAGCGGCATAGAATGTGATCATGGTGGCACCAAGAAAGAAACCTATGACAATAGTATCGGTGTAAAACACGATTTGGCCAAATGCGAACAGTAACATTACAAGCATGCTGAGGTTAAAAAGCGTTTTAACCATGGTTTTGTTGAGGTGCGTTCGTTTAATTTCTAGATAAGGTAACGCCTTTTTAGCGTACCATGCCGTAATGATATGCCCAATCAAACCGAAACAAAGTGTATAGAGAACAAGCTCTACGATCCCATACCCCATCAACAGAATCCAAATAACCACGGCAACATTCACCAATGACATAGCAAATGAAATATAGGCGAGGATATTGTATCTCTGCATGCCTGCCAGGACACCTTTAAAGATGCTCATCGAAAGGCCTGATATAAACGCCGCTGCCAATAGGAATGTGATGAGCCTCGCTTCCCATAATAGGGCGGCCTCGATCTTGAACACATCTATAAAAAAGGTTCCTAGAATGAACAGCCCTATAGCCCCTACTGCGCCGACCCCAAGAAAGATAAAAAAGGCGGTATTCACCACCCCGTTGACCTTTTCTTTTTCACCTTTTACATGGTATTCGGAAACAAATTTCACGAGGGAAGTGCCGATTCCTAGGTCAAGTAAGGAAAAATAACCGGTTAATGCAGTGACAAGCAGATAAATTCCATATCCTTCTATGCCTATATCTTCGTCGGCGATGATGATAGGCATCATTATAAAAGTTATCATAACGCTCCAAAACTGAATGCCATAGTTGAACACAGCGTTCCTCATCAACTTATATTTCATCCTCACAAAACTACCTCTTTTGAGCTATGCCTCTACTGTATCGTTCTTTGAAGAATTGGACTTGAATCTATGAGATAGGCGCCAGGAAATTCCTAAAAACCATGGCTTTGCCTTATCTATTCGAGGAGAGTTGGATTCTCAAAAGATGTTTAATAACGTTAATAGGGTCAGTATCCAATTTCGAAATCTCTTTTAGTTTTCGCAAAAGATCAGCTCGATTTTCATGATGTGATGCCAAACTGGCAAGTTTCAGGTATTTTCTAAAGAAGGGATAACCCGTTAACCAGATTGCTAGTTCACTGAAACACTGAATCTCCTCTTTGGACCATTCTTCTGTACTCATCAACGGTTCCAAAGTCGATAATAAAAAATCATCCGTCTTCTCCGGGATAAAATAGCCATTTTTAACGGCCTGTTCGTACAGTTCGGTTCCATAAAGAGGTGTGGCAATGTTAATCCCAGTATTTTTCACTCCCAATTTCTGAAGTTTAACGGCGTAGTGAATAGTTTTCCAAATGTCCTCTTTCGTTTCCCCGGGTAGCCCGATTACAAAGCTCGCATCCGTTTTGATCCCAGCGTGTTTGAGAAGAATTACAGCATTTTCCACGCTTTTTAAGTCTAATTTTTTCTTGATAATGGTGGTCACAACTGATTGAACACCCGATTCGGGAGATAGGGAAACTCGCTCGCACCCGGATTGTTTCATTGCCAGGACGAGATCGGAATCAAGAGTGTCTGCCCTTATGCCATTGGGTGCGCTCCATGTAATATCTAGGTTATTTCTAATTATCATATTACAGATGCGCTTAAATCTTTTTTTGTTGGCTGTCATGTTGTCGTCTTGAAAGCATATGTGTTTAATTTGATATTTCTCGATCAGATGCGATATTTCCTGGACAACATTTTCTGGACTTCTGGGTCTAAACTTCCGTCCCATGGTCAAATAAATGGAACAGAAGACACAATGAAATGGGCATCCTCGACTTGTAAACAATGTAGTCCAACGTTCATGAAGGACATACATCAACTGAGCGGCTCGCCCCTCCTTAAACGCGGAGAAATATTCGTTCATGGGTAATAAATGTCGAGCAGGAAAAGGTATGCTGTCAATGTCATGAATCGGTTGTCTTCTTTCAGTAAAGCGTATCTCACCATTGTCCTTGTAGCCAATACCCTTTATCTCTTTGATAGGCTTATGTTTCATCATGGTATTGAGAAGATCCACAACTGTATGCTCTCCTTCACCAATAACTACATAGTCGATGGATGTGTTCTTAAGAGTTTGAGTTGGACGAACCGTGGGGTGTGGGCCTCCTATTATTACGGATATGTTTTTATCTATGCTTTTGACAATATCCGCAATTTGAATGGAGATTGAATTTGAAACAGAGAAAGGAACAGTAATTCCCATAACGTCTGGGTTGCATTTCCTAATCCTCCTTTCTATCTCTTTTAGGCTCAATCCACAGTACAAAATTCCATCGTCAACTTTTCTTGGGTTCCTCCACCCTTCTCCATTGGCATCGATAATATTTACTTCGTGTTCAGGTTCCAAAACAGCTGCAATATATGCCAATCCTAACGGCGGAAAAACCCTAGGCATACCCCACTTTTGAGGTCGAATTTGTGGCGGATTAATCAAACATACCCTCATTCTTTCAACCAGCTTAGTGCTCCTAATGCTGATAATCATTCATAGATTTTTCGTCCTAATCATCATGTTCAAATGCCTTTCTTCATCATTTCTCACTTTACAATATAGGGTTCAAAGAAGGGGGTAAGCAATAAATGAAAGGATCAATCATACCCTATTCCACAATACCAGTTCGAACTTCTTTTAAGAACATTACTTCCATCACATCTGATAAAAAAGTTATTTGTTCTTGGATTAGCGCTAATAAGTATTTTACTTATTCAGAAAATGCTTACAAGAACTTGATTCAAAAATTTATTCAAATGTCGTCTTGAACCTCACGAGTTGCAATGGTGGCGAATATTCCTTTTAAATCCTTCCTTTCCTCTTTATCTAGGCTTAAATAATAAAACAGTGAGAAGTATAAACAGATACTGATAAAATAGTACAATCCGATTTCAATCAAGCTCTCGGGTGCATGTAAGTTAATCAGTAAATACAATACCACGCTAATAAAAGCAGCATTGGGAATAGTTGTAAATAGAACCTTCTTTACAAAATCCTTCCAATCAATTTTTAAAATATTGATGATGTTTGCCATAAAAATCGGTGCCAGTACAATAAATGGAATTGTAGTTCCAAGCGCCACTCCTTCTAGTCCAAGTTGTTTTACAAATATTATACTTAAAATCAAGTTCATTACCGCAGCAATGCCGTATAAACTCACGAATAACTTGATTTTGTTCATGCCTATTAGGATTTGACTAGCCACATAGTTGTAAAAATCAAAAAATGAAGATAAAATCAGAAGAATAGCTACAAAATAGTAGGCCGAGAAATTTCCTCCAGCCCAATCTATCCAATATCTTAGAAGATATTTTGACATGAATATCGTGGGTAAACCCAATAAGAAGAGCAAAGCTAGGCAATATTTTGTAACTCTGAGAAACATCATCTGAAGGGCTTTTTTCTTTTGTAAAGCATCCAACTCGGATGCAGCAGGAATCATGGCATGCAGGGAGGCATCGATCATCCTGCCTGGGATCGAAAATAGCTTTCGTGCAGCTACGTAGTATGTAATCATCGCGGCACCAAGGAAATATCCTATAACGAGACTATCGGTGAGATATATTATCCTACCAAACATGTATAATAATAGAACCAACATGCTCAGTCCGAAAAGTGTTTTAACCATAGCTCTGTTTTTATATGT
>CBDUXN010000042.1:0-22469 GCA_965371185.1 uncultured Thermoplasmata archaeon | reverse complement strand
ATGCTATGTTGGTTGTTAATGGGTCAAAAAAATAAATCTGACAAAGTCAAGTTAACCTATAAAAAATAAGCTGGCTTGACAGAATGAATCAGGCAAACAAGAAAATAACAAGCTATCCCTTTTTCTTGACCCGGAAACAGTTTTTTCAATTCTTTTTTTTAAAACCTCGGGTGCGTTTATCTTCACATGCACGATCTGATCAAAATCCTCCGAGGCATGGTACCTTTCACTTCGCCCGTCGCAGTAGTTGCAGGCGTGCTCGCAGGCCTTGTAGGGCGAAAGGGTTGCCGAGCTCCAGAACCAGTTGTCCACATACTTATGCATTCTCAGCATGCTTCTGCACTCGTACTCCCTGAAAGTTACAGCCATTGCAACACCTTACATCATCCTGAAAAGATCGCCTTGTGTTTTTGAATAGCTCTCGATTTTTAAAATGTCGATCCATTGCTTTTGGCAATCACAGCTCAGCTCCTCCAAAATAGAGGTGTCCTGACCCAGGGAAAATCTTTCGATGCCTTTCAAAATATCTGCATCACAGGCTCCGCAGTTGTGTGCACCCCTTCCCTTTCCACCGGCAGTTGGGGATGATATAAGCCTTATGTCTTTAATTTCGCTGCTCCTTTTCAAGACCTCAACAACCGACCAAAGCCAAGGTGGACGATACTCTCCATTTCTCCACAGCCTTTCAACTAAAGTAAATCTCTGGATGTTCACAGGATTGAAAGATAAGGTCTGTGAATATTTGGCAGCCAACCCCGCGGACCTTACAGCATCATCAAGGGCCTCTTTTTCCGAGAGAAAAGGCGGTTTTATCAGCAGATAAGTCTTTAATCCGATTTTTAAGCTCTTAAGAAGTTCAGCCGCTTTGATGTAGTCCTCAACTCTAAAGCCTTTGTTTATTGAATGCTCAAGGATGAAGTCATTTGCGGATTCTAGGCCGATAGCCACCTCGATCTTCTCTTTGTTCTTAATACCAGTCAAACGCTCTTCTGTTACGAACTTCGGTCTGGTCTCCACAATGATCTTATCAGTTTTTTGATCAAGCGATTCCAGAATTCCTTCCTGTGCAGCCGTTGGAATTTCGCCTTCATCAAAAAAACTACCCGAAGTGTACACCTTCACGATTTTTTCCTCTGAAAAATTCTGAATCGCACTTTCAAATTGATACGAGATATTCTCTTCATCAACGCTGTGTCTTGTCGCGTCGTTGACGTATCCGCACATGGTGCAGCCACCTGTAAGAGCCCAGGCACATCCCCGGGTGCGAAGGATAATAACGAATGCATCTACAACCTTTCCTTCCAACACATCCTTTTCTTTCCATGTGCTGACGTACTTCCTTGAATCCTTTGATTTTGGATGCTTTTGTCTGGCAAACATTACAGCATCATTCAGCTCCTTCATTGCCCTCAATCCTTCATTTTCTTGTAATCCTTGGCCTTCTCAGCTACCCTCTTGTGATAGCCCCTCACACTTGAAAGAAATGATGTTGTCCATGATAACCCCGCAAACTCTATATCATTTACAGGTTTTTGAAGTTTTGCGGTGGAAATGGTTTTTAGTAAACTACTAATACCTTGTAAATAATATTATTTCAGAAGAGAGGCTTGAATTATTTAAATAATATGAGAGCGAATAGAGGCATGAATGAGCAAAGTTTAACCATTAAAGGATCTTTACGAAAATAGAAATATCTGCCTCAAAGAGGTGATAGTATGTATAGGAGTGGGCGTGTAACCAAGAGAAGAAGATTTTTTTCATTGACCGCGGTTGTGATGCTTGTTGCGAGCTCATTGATTATCGGTATTTCCGTACAAACACCCCATGCAGCGGCTATTATAGACATGGACGCAGGAAATGTTGATATTGACGGGTTAACTGCTTGGGGGAGAATTCTATTTTCCTTAGACTGGAACGGTCAACTTCAAGCCGTGGAAGACCCTGCTATCGGCGGGTTTGGGCTTATCGGCCTGGTGATTGATCATGACGGCTACGATCATACTCCTTGGTCGGAGAATATAGCGGAAGGCTACAAGTTTGGGCCCACATACAGCCAAGAGGATGACTTTCACGAGGTTAACGCACAAACCATGATAGCTACGGGAGCAACACAGAAAAGCTTTGGTACATTCCAGAACGACAACCCGTTAACAGGCGATCCCAACGATATTCTTATCAACCAGACAGCCTGGACGGTTGAGTTTAAGGATTGGGCAATAATTCAATGGGCTTTGTACAATCTGAAACCTGTTGACATAATCGATCTCAAAATCGGCCTTGAGGTACCGCTTTCGTTTGTAGGAAAAAACGGCGGTGTTGGCGGGGACAGCGGTGATGACATCGACGGTTTTGATGCGGTAAACAATACTTACTGGGCCCAGGATGATGGCGGTACCACGATGGGGTTCGCCTCCGCAATCACTACCGAACCTATAACACATTACTACTGCGAGAATGGCAGCGCCTTCCCTTCATTTGCTGATTTCCAAATGGCATACGAAAATGAGACCTGGCTGTACGAGCGCATCAACGCATCAAATCAGGTGGTAGGTACAACCCCGGGAAACCGGATATCCACCGTGGGATGGGATGGAATAACCCTCGGTGTTGGGGAGGTTAAAACCTTCACATTGGTGATCGCGGTAAACGATTCCCTTGACAACATGACCGCAGCGGTGCAGGACGCGCAATATTACTACGACTACGTAGCAAGCGGTTTTCGCATCACCGAGTTTAATGATTTTGACTCAGGCTCAGGAAACCAATATATCGAGGTGTACAATTACGGAAAAGGAGCCACAGACCTGTTTACGGTGGGATATCGCCTTTCCGTAGACGGGGGAACAACGTTTTTAACAGGTGATAACTGGGATAAAAAACCCCTTTCAACTTATGAATACGGCGTTTTCAACCTCGATTTCGCGGAAGATATTCCCGCTGAAGGTGGTACAATTGGTTTTTACTTTGACGAGGGTGGGGGTAGCTACATTCTATTGGACGAAGTGTCGTATGGGCAGGAGGGCACGGCCCCTGATCCATTAGGTTACGAGTCCGTTGGAAGGCGATACGATACATCTATGGTGGAATACTCCGATGATTGGCTTCGCAACGCTTCCACAGGGCCAACATGGGGCAGCCAGAACGATGTTGGAAACATCGTTTCCCCAAATGTTTTGGTCAACAGGGTGGAGTTCAATCCCTGGGCTCAAGAAGAGGCGTACGTTGAGCTGATGTGGACGGGCGGCGGAGGGGATATTTCAGGTTTCAAGATAGTCTGCGACGACGCATTCGTGGTACCCTTAGGTACCATTCTGGGCGCAGCAAACAGATATTTTGTACTGAATCAGTCCATGTTCCCCCAATTCTTCTTAAATATGAGCAGTTCTGCAGATAACATTTATCTATACGATGACAATGACAACCTTTTGGATATGGTGGGATGGAGCACTGCCCACGATCAGGGAACATTCATGTCCCGGGTACCTGACGGATTCGGAACCTATCAGGGCTTCGATGACGCCACATCATTGGCAGAAGGCTGGGTCTTCAACCAGCAGCCAATCCTCCAGATCACGGAGTTCTATGCGGACAGTGGCGGCGCTGATATCGAGATCTACAATCCAAGGGGAGGGGTAATAGTCCCCGACCCCGCACGCTGGTCTTTGGATGTTGATGGCACATCAATGACGGGAACATGGGCTCCAGATCCGATACCTGGAAATGGGGATTATTCCATCTTTACAAGGATCGGTGGCGGGATTCCTGGTGATGAGGGGAGCACTATCAGCTTGAACTATAATACCGGCTCTGGGTGGGTTGTGATGGACGAGATCGGATACGGCACCAAAGGTCCTGCACCAGATCCACTTGCCTCGGAATCCGCAGGGCG
Organism: uncultured Thermoplasmata archaeon; assembly: GCA_965371185.1. Taxonomy (GTDB): domain Archaea; phylum Thermoplasmatota; class Thermoplasmata. The sequence continues at coordinate 18,580 of CBDUXN010000042.1, read as the reverse complement.
CTACTGGGACGGCGGTGCTTACACATATACAAATGATTGGAATAGGAACGCCTCCACAGGACCAACCTGGGGAGCTGTAAACGATGTACCAGCGATTGTTCCATCTGCTATAGTGATGAACGAGGTAATGTTCGATCCCAGTACTGACCCGGATGGTCATTTCCTGGTGATCTTCAATACAGGGGGAACCCCTGTTGATATGACCGACTGGCAGGTCGTATGCGACGATACAAGCTCATTCACAGGTACGGCGGCTGGTTTTACTCAGTACATTTTCCGGTACAACGATGCCCCGGGCATGCAGAACATGTTCGACAGTATGGATGCAACAGGGGACAATGTGTACCTCTACGATGATCTTGGCCAGCGCATTGATATGGTTGGATGGAACACAGCCCACCTCACGGGCATGAGCGCGAAAAGGGTTCCTGACGGAAGCGGCACAGCGGATGGCTATGACGATACCACATCCGAGGCTGCGGGCTGGATTTTCAACAGCCCCCTGCAGGTCATCATCACCGAGATATCTGATAACGAATCAGGTGTTGCACAGTTCGAGGTCTATAATTCTTGGTATCCGCCCATCGACCTGAGCGTCGGTTTCACCTTCAACTCATCGTCCTTCGGAGGAGAGCTTGCAGGCAACTGGGATGTACCAACAGTGGATGCCGGAGAATACGCCGTCTTCAATGTGAGCACACCGGACGGCTTGGATCCCGAAGGGGACACCCTCAGCTTCTACCAGAACGGTGTGCTGAGGGAGGATGTCTCCTATGGCTCCGCAGGATTGGTCCCGGACCCGCTACCAAATGAGAGTACCCAAAAAGTCCTCGATTCTGGGTTCTACACCGCTTACTGGTGCAGGAATGTAAGTTCAGGTCCCACTTTTGGTTTGGTAAATGACGTCCCATATCCAAATACAACTAAACGAATACTTCTGAACGAGATCATGTTCAATCCCAGCATACCCGGGGACGGATTTGTAGAGATTTACACAAACTCAAGCCTTGACATGAACATCTCAGGCTACAGAATAGTGGGTGATACAGAGTACATCGTACCTGATGGCACGGTTTTAACCGCAGATGATCCATTCTTTTATCTGGATCAAACCACTGATCCTGCTTTCTTTGCGTCCTTGAGCTCTTCCCGTGACAACGTCTACCTTTACCACAGTAACGGTTCCTTTATAGACATGGTGGGCTGGAGCTCTTCGCATGTTATTGACACAACAATGAGCAGGGTTCCCGCTGGTAATGGCACCAGGGATGGATATGAGGATGTTTCATCAATTGCGGCCGGATGGAAATTCGATCAGGCTCCCACGATTCTCCTGATATATGTTAGTCCTGATGGTATCAAGTACGGCGATCGTGGAAACAATGTCTCGCACAACCTTACCATCAAAAACAAACATGGAACCGACGATGTGGTGAATATAGGTAACTCGTCAAGTCCTAATGGATGGGAGGTTATCATCCAGGATGAATTTGGCATTCAACTAACAGATACAACAGCAGACAGCATACCAGACATTTTCGTTCCCGCAGGGAATCAAGTGAATATCACGGTGATAGTAAAAATTCCACCGGACATCCTTACAGGATTCGTTGAGGTGACTGAAATAGAGGTGCGCTCAACGCTCAACACGCTCTACGGTGATACCGCCACATTGACCACTAGGGTCGCCCCGTTCATCACTTTCAATAAGAGTGTCAGCCCGAATGAGATCAACTTACTCGGTACCGGGTATGGGGAGGAAGCCACCATCACACTTTCTGTTTCTGGTCATGGATATCCCATGGAGGGGGTGGCTTCGAGCTATGCGGATATCGTCTTCGTGGTGGATGACACTGGCTCCATGAGCGGCGTCATAAACGACATAAAACAGAAGATATTGGATATCACAGATGTCTTTCAAAGGGAGATCACCAGCGTCAGATTCGGCCTGGTGACATTCAAGGATCTTCCCCAAGTTCATTGGGATCAACAATTGACCTTTAACGAAATAGATTTCATAAATGCGGTAAATAGCTTAGCAGCAGGTGGTGGCGGTGATGAAGCAGAGGATGTTACCGCAGCTCTGCAGCTCGCTATCGATGCTAACTGGCGACCTGGGAATATTTCCAAGATCATCATCTTGATTGGCGATAATCACGACCACCAGCCATGGTCCCCCGGCCCTGTTGTTAACGCGGCTCATGTAAATGAGTGGGGTATTTTTACAAGTGCAATTGCATGTGATATAGACCCCCCATTTATGCCAGAAACCTTCATTTCGATTGCAGAGAACGGCAGTGGAGTTTATGCTTACTACAATGGTATGGATCCAGAGACCTTGGCCCAGGCTATCGTCGATGCCGTACTCACTTTTGTTCCCCTCATCAATATATCGGCCAAGGACGAGGATATCACGGACAGCGACCCCATGATTCAGGACGTTCTACCGGATTATATACACTACGTGGACGGCTCGGCATCTATAGATCCAGATAATATATACATCGATGAAAACAATAATACCATCCTCGAATGGAACGTCACGGATATCGTCATAGGGGAGGTTTGGACGGTCACATTCAACGTGACCTCGTCGATGATAGGCCCCCAACTTGCAAATGTGGTATCCTTATCCAGGATAAACTACACGGCCTGGGACAACAGCTCCACCACTGTATACTTCCCGGAATGCTGGCTTGATGTTCTGCCCCCGCCCCTGCTGCAGCCGACCCTGTATATTAATGCGAGTTCCGATCAAGAGGACATAGTGCTGTACTGGGATCCGCCATCCCTGCCAGGAATCGACCATTACCTGATCTACCGTGAACCGCAACAGACGGGATTCGATTTTGGTACTCCATGGATTAACACCTCAAGCGACAATGAAACTGGAGAGCCGGGTCCCATACCCCAGAGAACCATGTGGAACGATACAAATGCGGCCCTTATCGGGGATCCAAATTATGCTGAGGAATACTATTACACCATACGAGCCGTGAATATTCTCGGCGAGGTTTCCAGAAACAGCAGAACGGTGGGTAAATGGACCAAAATATTCCCTGAGGGCGTATCAACCTTCTCTCTACCGCTGGAGCCGCTTGCGACCATGAACACCACTGCGGATTATTATCTAACCGATATGAATGCCGACTACATCAAATGGATGGATCCTGGGCTACATATTTGGAATAAACACGGGGACGGTGGTGTGAACGATACACAGCTTAAGGCGGGAAAGGGATATGAAGTCAAGTTCCCCTCGGCTTCTAATTACACTTTCATGGGAATGCCGGGGGCCATGATAAGGTACAATTCTGGCAGCTTTCTCGGTTTTGACTACAATTCCGATGCCAGGGACCTCGACGCCTCGGTCGATCCATTAACAGGGGATGTGACCTTAACCTGGACAGCACCCGGGAATCCAGGGACAGTCCAATATTATGTTTATTATTCCACAACCAGGGACGGTTTCCATGGTACCATGGACGTTGACTACACACTACTTGCCGTCCTTCCTATTGGTACACCTACGACGACTCATTTTGGCGCTGCGCTGCCGGGCACACAGTATTACTATATGATCATCCCGCTGAACGCCACTGATGCGGAAGGCACCAGCACATACAGCCTTGGCGTTTGGACAGCTGACTATTCAGATGAATACGACACCCTGGGCATACCTCTAAAACTGACCAGCTATCCAACAGCGGATTGGTACTGCGACAACATCCCCGATGCGGTAGGGATTAATTATTTTAATATCAATGCCCAGCGCTGGTCATGGCACTCCACGAGAATGCCTTCCGGGGCTTTCGATCCCGTGCTGACAATGACTGAGGGCTATCAAATATCCACTTCGAGTGCTACGAAATTCATATTTATTGGGGTGTAGATCGGATCTCATCCAAAAATTATTAAGTAATCATAACCCCATTTATCCACGTTAGGCGAATGATATGAATTCCAAACTCTCTGCTGTGATTCTGGCCGTTTTCCTACTGATGCTGCCCCTCTTTCACTTATTTCCCTCGATTTTAGATGCATCTTTGGAGGAAACCATCGTTGAAAAGGGCGAAACAACCCCTCCTATGTCTTCAGGCACGAGAAGCGGCGGCGTCACATTCACGAACGTCACGGATGATGTTGGTTTAAGCGGCGTGAGAGGGGATTCATTTGCATGGGGGGATTACAACAACGACGGTTATCAGGATCTCCTCGTGAAGGGAAGCAGGTTGTTCAAGAACAACGGTCCTCCAAATTGGAGTTTTACGGAAGTTACAGAAGAGGTGGGATTGGAGGGCAGCGGATACGCAGTATGGGGAGATTACAACAACGACGGCTATTTGGATTTCTATGCTGTGGGGCATCCGTACGAGTTCTGGGACACGCTTTGGATGAACCTCGGCCCGCCAGATTATAATTTCGTAAATGTAACAGAGAGCGCCGGCAACCTGGATGACGGTATGCCGGGTCTGGCAGCAGGGTGGGCGGATTATGACAGAGATGGTTTCCTCGATTTATATATAGTGAACTGGAGAGATGATGAGAATATCAAGTATCCTGATGTGCTATGGCACAATAATGGTGATGGTACTTTCACAGATGTCACCGTTGAGGCCGGGGTGTGGGAGGGGGACGAGCCGTATGCTGGGATGGGTGTGAACTGGGGGGACTACAACAACGACGGCTGGCCTGACATCTACGTTTCAAACTATCTTGTAACTCCGAATTACCTATACGAGAACAATGGGGACGGGACATTCACGGATGTGGCACATGATAAGAACGCTGCCGGTTTAGCTCCTGCCGGAGGATATTACGGCCACACGGCAGGATCATCTTGGGCTGATTATGACCATGATGGTGACTTGGACATGTGGGTAAGCAACCTTGCCCACACGACCGATCCCAGAGGATTTTATACGGATTATTCGCAGATGCTGCGAAACGATGGCCCCTCAGCGGACTATTCCTTCACGGATGTCAGGGACGAGACAGGTATTGATAAGAAACCCTATATGAGCGAGGATGAGCTTCACTTTGGCATAGCCTGGGGAGATTACGACAACGATGGGGATTACGATATGTTCATACCCCAGATAAAGAGCTATGTAGATTACGCTTATTCATACTTTTTTGAGAACAACGGAGACGGTACCTTCACGGACGTGAGCGATGAGGTTGGGGTCAGGGTATGGGACAGCGATGGGGCTTGCTGGGCAGACTACAACAATGACGGCTTTATAGATTTGATCACGGAGGGTAAATACCCCTACGAGAACGGAAAGTACGAGATACGGTTGTTCAGGAACAACGGCGGTTCCAACAAATGGCTGGAGGTGGAGCTTGAAGCATCTGGGAGCAATCGTGCCGCAATCGGTGCAAGGGTTGAGGTCAGCTATAACGGCATAACGCAGATGAAGGAGGTGGAAGGCGGAACGGCAGGCCATTCCTACCAGCATTCGCTGGTTCAGCACTTTGGCTTTGGCGATCATTACGGCAAGGTGGACGTTGAGGTCTGGTGGCCCTCTGGGGAAGTGACGCAGCTTTCTGGTGTTGAGCTCGACAGGAAGATCATCGTCCGGGATCACGACTGCGATATCACCATTTTTGAGGTATCGTTCTCGAATTCTGAACCTGGAGAGGGGGAGATAGTTACGATTGGTGCAACGATTCAAAATGCGGGCAGGTTAAGCATTGAATCGGCAACCATAAAATTCTTTGAGGGGGATATTACCACCAACCCTATTGGTATGGAAATCGTAAACGACATCGACCCCGGGAAAGAAAAAAACTTACAAATACAATGGGACACAACAGACAAAGTGGGTGAGCATACCATCACTGTTTTGATCGAGAATGTTAACCCTCCAGAGGATTACACCGAGGACAATTTGGTAAGTAGAAATATAGTGGTAAAAAAATATGTGCCTGATCTTACCATATCAAAAATATCGCTCTCAAACCCGGAACCTGAAGAGGGGGAGAGTATAACCATCACAGCCACCATTCAAAATATCGGAGAGTTGGAGGCCAACTATGCAAGAATTAAATTCTTTGATGGAGATATCAACACCATTCTCATTGGAATCGACGATGTGCATACCATTGGGCCTGGAAGTTATAAAAATGCAAACGTTGTGTGGGACACCACAGGCAAAGAGGGTATCCATGAAATATCAGTCCTGATTGAGGATGTGGAGCCTGATGAGGAGAACGTTCAAAACAACGTCGATAGTATGGAAATCGAGGTGAAGGAGCCTGGGCAGGAACCTGAACAACCTCCGCCTGAAAACCATCCTCCGGTTATAGTTGAATTTACGGCGGAGCCCCCGACAATACCGGTTAGGGGCAGCTGCACCTTGACCGTCCTTGCCGAAGATGTGGATGGTGACAGTTTAACATACACGTATGATGCACCCGATGGAACAATCCAAGGCTATGGCAGCATCGTTTTTTGGAATGCACCTGAAAATGAGGGTGCGTATGAGATATCTGTGACTGTTCGGGATACAAGCGGTGCCGAGGATATCGAGAGCGTGCATGTGGAGGTAAAAGCCAATGTCCCCCCCCAAATCAAGAGCGTCAACGCTTTCCCTGAATCGGTACGCAATAATGGGGTCGATACCGTGCTGTTCGAGGCGAAGGTAAAGGACGAGAACGGACTTGAGGATATCGAAGAGGTAAAGATAGATTTAACCGAGATTGGGGGCAGTTCAGATCAGAGGATGGCGGATGATGGTAGTGAAGGGGATCTGTTGGCCGGGGATGGCGTATACTCCTTCGAAACCGTGATTCCTGAGGGGGTGACTTCAGGCGAAAAGACGTTTAGAATCACGGTAAAGGACAAATCTGGCGAGAAGTGCTCTGAGAATCTCACCATGCAGGTTCTTCCATCGGATAAGGAAGATGGTGAGGGGGTTTCGTTGTTCATACCCATGATTCTGTTCATCATATTAGCGATAATTGGAGGAGCCATCGTTTTTGTTTTTACTGGAAAGAGCGGCAAAGCAGAGTATCCTTGAGAATATATGGTAGGGGTAGTGCATTTTTTTTATTACGAGCATAACCTTGAAATACGGTTAGGCCATTTTATGTGGTAATGATTCCCTTGAAAGAGGTCAATGTGTTGGATATCAACGCATCGTACCTTGGCGTGCCCACGTCCCAACTGATGGAAAATGCAGGTAGAGGTGTGGCGAAGGTCGTACTTGAGAAATTCGACATAGCCGAAAAGAAGGTTGTGATTATATGCGGACCTGGGAACAACGGCGGCGATGGCTTCGTATCTGCCAGGTATCTCGCCGAGAAATGTAGGGTTCTGGTTGTTCTGATAAAACCTGAGAACAAGATACGCTCAGACATCTCGAAGGCGAATTTCAAAAAGATCAAAGGCAAAGTGGATATAGGGGATACCTCTGACCTTAAGCAAAAAATGAAGGATGCGGAGCTGATAATCGACGCCGTCCTCGGCGTTGGCTTAGCAGGCGAGATCAGGGAGCCATACCTGTCATACATCAAAACCTTGAATGACTCCAAGGCCCCTATATTATCAATAGATGTGCCCAGCGGTTTGGGAACCAAGGATGCGATTCGGCCAAAAATAACGGTCACATTCCATGACATCAAAGAGGGCATGAGCAAGGAGAACTCAGGTGAGATCGAGATCGTGGACATAGGCATTCCAGTGGAGGCAGAGCGCTTCCTAGGCCCAGGAGAGTTCATCTATTATCCCAAGCCGACAAAGGATTCCCACAAAGGTGATAACGGAAGGCTCCTCATCATAGGTGGGGGGCCCTACACAGGTGCACCGGCTTTGGCTGGATCGGCAGCATACCGCATCGGAGTGGACCTGGTGCAGATAGCCACACCTTCCAAGACCTATCAGATCATCGCTTCCTATTCCCCGAATTTTATAGTCCATAGCCTTGGCGGAGATGTTTTTGTAAGGGAGGCTTTGAAAATTCTCAAAGACCTTATGGATAAGATAGATGCCGTGCTCATCGGCCCTGGCATAGGGGATGAGCCACAGACCAAGGAGGCGGTCCTGGAATTCATTAAGGACTGCCCAAAACCTCTGGTCATAGATGCAGATGCGATTAAGGCTGTTGCAGGGGATTTGGATGCGCTTAAGGACCATAAAGGCGTGATCACACCGCATGCTGGTGAGTTCAAAATACTGAGCGGTGAGGGCATTAAAAAGGATTTTGAAGAAAGGGCTGAACAGGTCAAAGCCTTTGCAAAAGAATTGGGTCTCACGATCCTGCTCAAGGGAAACGTCGACATCATTTCAGATGGCGAACATGTAAAATTGAATAGAACCGGCAACCCGGCAATGACCGTGGGCGGCACCGGCGATGTACTGGCTGGAATCGTTGGAGGAATGCTGGCAAAAGGTGTCAGACCATACAACTCGGCCAGAATCGGGGCGATCAACAACGGTACGGCAGGCGATCTGACATTTAAAGAGATGGGCTACTCCAAGATGGCTTCCGAAATATAAGATAAAATACCCATTGTTCTGAATTCCTTTGTCAGGTAAATGGTCATCATCACCTAACAACTTTAATATCCTTTCAGCCATTACCCTTTTTCGTGATACCATGGCCGAGCCCACACTCTCGAAAATCGTGGAGGAGCAGATAAGAAAACCCTCCCCGATAAGGCAGATAATGAAGATGACAGAGCGCCAGAACATCATCAACATGGGCCTGGATCCGGATGATATCATCTCCTTTGGAGGCGGCTGGGTCAACCACGCTGCACCAGAGGAGTTCAGAGAGCTTTACATCAAGATATGCAGCGACAAGGAGCAGTTCCATATCAGCGGGGGATACAGCGCGACACCAGGCGACTCTGAGCTGAGAAACGAGATAGCCAGGTTCGAAGAGGTTATTTTCGGGGTGAAAGGCCTTATCTCAAGCAACATTATCGTTGGTCAGAGCAGCACCCAGGTGACGCATGATATTTTTATCTGCCTTGCTGACCCAGGGGATTGTATTCTGTTGCTTGATCCAACCTATGCCAACTATCCGGGCCAGATGGACTTTGCACTGCCGAATACAAAAATCGTGCACCTTGAGGTGTTGGATCCTGAAACCTGGGCCTATATTCCAGATTTAAGCAAGACAATAGAGAATTTCAAAGAACTCTATTCAAAGTACAAACCCAAGTTCGTGCTCATTCCATCACCTGATAACCCGTCCAGCAAGATACTTCCCCTGGAACTGATGAAAACCATGCTTGAAATTACAAAAGAAGAGGGCTCGTACCTGGTCATTGACCATGCGTACAAGACCCAGTACTTCGGCGACTCCCCCCCAGAATATTTCTCTTGGTCGTCAGCAGAGCATGAGAATCTCGTTACCCTGCACTCCAACTCGAAGTGGTGCAGAGGATTGGGCAGAAGGCTTGGATGGGTTGAAGCATCACAGAGCGTTATAGATGGCATGGAGCGCATACAGCAGTGCAGCATTCTTTGCCCGGATTCACTGCATCAGATGGCCATGAAAGCGTACCTGCAGAAGGCTCTGGGAGATGGAAGCCTCAAGCGGTATGTGGAAGATACGAGAAAAGCCTATGAGGCAGCTGCTAAAACTACGATCAAGGCTATAGATGACAACCTTGGAATGCCCAGATTGGAGCCTGATGGAGGGCTGTACACCGTTATGGATGTGGGGGGGGATTCTGACGAGTTCATGCTGCGGGTGCTGAAAAATACAGGTGTGCTTTTCATTCCAGGCAAAGGTTTCGGCAAGTCACTTCAGAAAGGTGTAAGGATATCCTACGGTCCGCTGGTTGGAAACCATGAAAAGATAGAGGAGGGGATGGAGAGGGTTGGGAGATATCTGGGGACAGTGTGACGGAAAAAAATCTTGTGGCGGGTTAGATAAATTCTTCATTATGGAGGATTCACATGAATTGAGATGGCACCCTTTTCAATTAACCATTCATTATCAATCGGGTCCCAAACCATGATGTCGCCCTCTATGTTAAGTAGGGCGTAATAACTCCAACCGGCGACATAAGATGAATAGGATGCTGTTGGTGAGGTTGTTTCTAGGTCTATATCCCCATCGTTATCGAAGTCCCAGATATATTTTGTTATAAATCCATCGTTCCAGGAATCACCGGCATCAAACTCCACTGTATATGTTGTTGGGGGCGCGTTGTTGTACCTATTCGTGATTACAGCTTTTGCCATTGGAAGGATATTCAAAAATCCCTCCCACTCGACTTCAAGTTCATAATATCGGGAATTTGAATCAGGATCGATTCTGGTATTAACTACTGTTACATTTATCGAGTAGTTTCCGGCTTGAGGAAATTGATATTCCTTTCTGTAATCATGATCAGAAATGGTTACCGGCGAATCACCATTTGTTATGATAGGACCTCCATCATCTATGCATTTTATCCAATTTACTGTTATTTGGGCTTCTTTTGGCTCATCTCCCAGTAAATTGCCTCGATAATCTCTCAAGTGAACTGAGAGATTCAACTGGCCATTCAGCTCACCACCATCATTGACCACACCCAACTCGATCACGTCATATAAACCGATCTCAATTTTTTCAGCGATATACTCAACCTTGTATTCTGCAAGATTGCTTTCTTTACCCTTGTACTCCACCGAAACATAATAGTTGCCATTCCCCACCACAAATTTGTCATATGGTATGTTTAAACGACCAGTTCCTCCGTCGTCTATCGATATTTTAGAGCTATAGACCTGATTATTATTGTATGTTATCTCAAGATCTGCCTCGCCAGCTACCGAGGCTGTACCAGAAGAACTTACCAATGCTGTTGCATTTAATGTCTCTGGGCCTCTTATCAGAGACACATTGATATCCGTCACCTCCGTACTGAAGTAAACGAACGACACCATAGCCACGATTAAAATCACGATCACAACGACAATGACAATGATCCTTTTCACCCATTTAGACGGTTCCTTTTTTGGTGGGGGTGCCTTCGGCAGTGCCGCTGGCTCTTCGTAGGCTTCTACCACCTCAGCTTCCTCTATCGGAATGATATCCTCATAATCGCCCTCATCCTCGAAATCATCGAGCCCGGAGCCACCTATGTCTATATCAGGGTTCAAACCATCACCTCACACTAATCAAGAGCTTGGAGTATAAAATTTTTGAACGTAACCAGTATGAATAGAACGCTATCCTAAGTCCATTTTTCTCTTACCCATGACCAATGCCACCATTCCTATTCCGATGATAGCAAACACTGGGCTGAAACCTGGGATGTAAATGCCTTTTTGCCGAACGTAAAGTGGAACATTGTACTTGATCACTCGATCCGTATCCAGGGATTGCTGGGATGTGATTTTTAGGTCTAAGGGTGTGACCTTGTTTATCCAAATCGTCCAGCTCTGGGGCGCTTGGGCGGTTATTTTGATATTTTTGGCTTCATCCTCAAGAAATGTCTTTGGAGTGATTGTGGCAATGGTCCACTGGTCCTCTACCAAATTCTTCAAATTCTCGAATTCGAATTCATATGTATCCTCAGCATTCCCCACATTGATGATTCTTACGGAGAAATATACAAACTCGCCTGGCCCGATCTCCTGGGGCGGTGGGTTATCCACCTCCAATTTGTAGTATGCTATTATCTCCAATATCTGTCGAACCGGCGGGACAGTGTCATCAAGTCCGCCCTGAGAAAAAGTACCGGAAACTGTAACCACTGGTGTGGCCTGGAAGGTATAACCCTGAGGTACCCTTGTGGTTACAGAGAATTGCTCTGTGGATGTGGTTCCGCTGGCTCCTGCAAATACGAAGCTGGGAGGTATTATACTGGCACCCCCGGTTTCCGACTGTGCCTGAAGAAACACCTTCACCTGATCAGGCCCGTATTTTATACATTTAACCTCACCAGTTATCTCAACAATACCTGATTTTCCTGGTGAAACATCCACCTTCGGTGGCGTCCCTTGAAGGTTAATTGTGACCACGGTTAACGGATTTGCCTCAGCTTCTTCTGGCACTATAGAAACCATCGAGCTGAACATCATCAAAGCTAGCAATGCAATTATCAGAAACGAGCGTCTTTTCATTCTAAACACCTCAACATCTCGCAGTAAAGATTTTTTCACTATATAATTCTTTTTATCATTAAACAGGCTTTTTCCCAACTGTCGCGGGAAATTTCCTTTCATCGCATTTTCGCGCATATTCATCATCTCGATTAAAGACTATGTCCCTCAAGTATATTAAGGAGTTTGGTGAAGTTTTTTGACCGTTTTTCTCCGATTTTCGGGGTTTAGGGGTGCCAAACCCATTTTTAACATTAACAACCTTTCCAAACTCTATACCTTGTAAACATAATCCTAATGCTTTAACAAAACTATTTATAATCACTCGTATTTGTGGGGTCGAGGGGATTGTTCACATGCTCGTTAAGGAGATCATGGTCAAGAAAGTTATCACCTTAAAGCCTGATGACACTTTGAAAGACGCGACTCTCAAGTTATCCAAGCACAATATCAGCGGTGCGCCTGTGGTGGATGATGAAGGGTATGTAATAGGAATATTAAGCGAGGCCGATATCATCGCCACTTTGGAAAGGAACCTCAAGGAATTCAAGATGGTTTATCTCTCTCCGGCCCTTTCGATGATTGGGCTATCTTTCAAAGAGAAACCATCGGAGAAGAAAACCGAGGAGATCTTCAAGGATGTTGGGGATATCAAGGTTTCTGAGATGATGAGCGGGAACGTGAAAACCGTGGCGCCCGATGACCAGATAAAGGCTGTGATCGACATCGTCGCATCTGGTAAGATAAACAGGGTACCGGTCGTAAAGGATGGAAAGCTGGCGGGCATAGTTACCAGAGGGGACATTATAAGAGGTATGAGCAAGATCGTGAAGTAGTCCATTGTTTTACATCGTGCAGTGATATTTACATGTTGATATTCCTCGTGTAGCCACACCTGCTCTTTTACGTGATAAATATCATGCTGCCCGGCTATCATCAGGAGCAAATATTAAATTAACAAACATCTTATACAGGGTGCTGATCATATCAATTGTAAGCAACATAGAAGGAGATTTATCATGACTCCCACAAAAAAAATAATAGGCGGGAAAGCTGAGGACATCATGAGCACGGATATAGTGACGGTCAAGCCAAAGGACAGCCTTCATACAGTTTCGAGAACGCTCTCAGAGCATGACACGAGCGGTGCTCCGGTGGTCGACGATATCGGTAGGATAGTGGGCATCGTGAGCGAGCACGATATCGTATCCTATCTATCAACATTTGATGAAAGTGACCTGGAAGTCTACAATTCAACAGGCCTGCCTCACCTCGCACACATATATCTTCAAGCCAGTGCGAAGGAGGTGGAGGAGATAATGACCACGGAAGTGATCACCGCCATACCTAAGACGAGCATAGATCATCTTGCGAGGCTCATGACACGAAATAACGTCAACAGGATCCCCATCGTTGTCAAGGGTAAATTGGTGGGCATGGTGAGCAGGATCGACATCCTGCGCAACATAGGTAAGGTTGATTTGGAGAAGGTGTGAATCAACGTTTCGTGTCATCGCATGAGAGACAATTCATTCCTAAATGAAGAGGTATGACTTATGGAGTTTGCCATATGCGGAATAGGGATTTTCATTCTGATTCTCCTAATAATCCTCCTTATAGTATTCACCGCTCTACCATTGTATATTACCGCCAGAATCTTGGATGAGGACAAAGGGCTTCTCACGGCCTTTGGCACCACGGTTCTGTTGATAATAACGTTTTTCGGATGCCTGGCATTGATCCCGTTCAAGTTGATAGGTTTGATAATTGCGATCATCGTGAACCTCCTCTTCGTAAAGGTTATATACGACACGTCATGGGGCAAGGCATTTGTAATTTGGATCATTGCGATTATTATGGCTATTGTGATAGCAGTCGTTGTTTTCCTCATAGCAGGCATTGGCATATTGGCTTTACTGGCATTATCGTGACGGTTTGATGTGGTTAAAAGGAGGGGAGGATATTTAATAATTTGTATCAAATCTACGAGGGCTCCGTCTTCCGCCCGCCATCCGAGGCACGTAGCCTGATACTGCAGGCTACCATAGGTTGCTCACACAATAAGTGCACTTTCTGTATCACATACAGGGACAAGGAGTTCAGGATCAAGAGCTTTGAAGATATAAAAAACGATGTTGAAACGGTATTGCCCTATTATGGAGATACAAAGCGAATATTTCTGGCAGACGGCAATTCACTTATTATTCCAACTGATGACCTCCAAAAAATACTTCGTCTCTTGAGGGAGAGCTTCCCGAAACTGGAGAGAATCGGCATTTACGGATGCCCGCAGGATATCCTGAAACAATCGGTTTCTGAACTGAAAACCCTCAGGGATTCCGGCCTGGGCATAATTTACCTTGGTCTGGAGTCAGGCTCGGATATGATCCTAAAAAGGGTCAGGAAAGGCGTGTCCTCGAAGCGCATGATCGAAGCCGCGAATAGGGTAAAAGAGGCAGACATAACCCTCTCCGTCATATTCATACTGGGATTGGGGGGAAAAGAACACAGCAAAGAGCATGCAACGGAAACTGCAACGGTCCTCAGCAAAATGGACCCGGATTATATCGGCGCCCTGACACTGATGGTGATAAAGGGCACGGAAATCTACGATGAGGTTAAAAACGGTAAGTTGGAGCCCCTGGAACCCAGGGAGGTTTTTGTGGAAGTGCGCAGCCTCGTCGAGGGTCTAAATCTATCGAATTGCGTTTTCCGGGCCAATCATGCCTCCAATTACCTCCCCATTGGGGGGACCCTGCCTGATGATAAGCAGGAAATTCTGGACAAAATAGAAAGAATACTGCAAATGGAGGATGTCAGTTTCAAGCCTGAGTGGTTAAGGGCGCTTTAATATCTACTTCGCCCCCTATCCTCTCGGCCAGCCATTTCTTAATTTCCTCCGGCCTCTTCGCGTCTATACCGAAGGATTCGAGAAATTTATTCGTCGTGCTCAGTATCTTCGTGGCCCCATATCGTTTCGCCTTTATCACGCCGAGGCCTTTTAATTCCCTGACATGTTCGTAACCCTTGGGCCCGATCATCTCCACCAGATCGCTCTGCTTTATAGGTTGATGATATGCTATCAGTGAGGCGGTCTTCAGATACTTCTTTGGAACCTCGGTCTTTGCAAGCATTTCCGCAGGGGAGGTATAATCCTCTCTAAGCTGCATAACGTACTTTACACCCACCTTGGCGATTTCAATGGCAGTGTCTCTGTTCTCGTACTCCTTGATCAGCTTTTTCAAGGCTTTTCTGATGGTATCCCCGCCAATACCAGTGGCCTCTGCGATTTCCGAGACCCTTAATGGTCTTCCTGCAGAGAACAGCGCAGCCTCGATTATTCTCTCCGACTTCAATGCCTCACCTCATCATTCAAGCAAGGGCTATCTCACCCGCCACCTGCTCGGGTTCAACTTCCTCCTCGGCCAGCTCCATGGTAGGCGCTTTCAATCTTTCCTCAACAGGGGTCATGTTCTTTATAACGATCTCCCCGTACGGGAATCTTCTTTGATGAATACGAATCTTACTCTCGATGGCCAAGTACAGTATGGAGATGAACCTTGCCAGCAGATCGTCTATGCTCCCGTTCACGATATCGCTTAAAAGCATCTTATCCTCATCGAACATGCATATCCTTTGCCAAGTCACGTAGATGTCCTCTTCCAGATTCTCCTTGTGAACCTTCTCGTCGAAGTTCTCATCCGCCTTCATCATCTCTTTGAAGCGGTCCCTGCGCTCTTTGAGCTTTTTCTGTTTTTCTACGTCTTTTTTCGCCTCGTGGAATGCATCCACGAGCTCCATTAATGTCACAGGCCTGGTCTTCTTGTGCCATATCTTCTCCTGGATCGGTATACGTGCCTCGGAGACCACCGCAGTGGTGTAATCCAAAGCCTCGCAACTGTCGTAGAATTCATCGGGCATGATGTTCCAGTCCTCGAAGTAGAATTCTTCCTCCTCTGGCACATCGGCCTTGTTGAGCACCTCATCGCTCTGCAGCTTCAATATGGACCACGCCATTAAGACGATCTTGCCCGCCGTGATAAGATCCACACTCCTCTCCTTTCTTATCTTTTTTAGATATAGCTTTGAAAACTTGATCAGATCGAGATCCCAAGGGTCAAAATGCTGTTCCATCACGAGCTCGAAGACCAAAGAAATCGATTTCTCGAACTCGTCTGATACCGTGATATGCATTCCTCTATCGATGTTCCTTATGAGCTCCATGTACTTCTCTATCTGTTCTCCACCGTCGTCCTCGCTGATAATGGCCTTGTGAAACAACAGGTGGTTGATCAATTCGTTAGTGTTATTGTCAGGCATGCGTCTCACCTTCTATGTTCGATATCTCATCTCCGTTTGTTGGGATCGTGACAGGTTCGGAGTCTTCATCGATCGCCCCTCCTTCATCGGCGGCGATGGCAGGTATCTCCTCCCCGATATCTCTTATGCTGACATTTCCCACAACATCCGATATGCTGTCGGCGCGCATCGTAACGCCGTAAATGCAGTCAGCTTCCTTCATCGTGACCTTTCTCAGGGATACCATCACGAACTGCGCCCTTCTTGAGTTCTTCTTCACCTTTCTTGCAACGCACTCGGCATTTATGGCATCCAGAAACATATCAACCTCATCAAGCAGGTAAAATGGTGATGGAGCGTAATCCTGTATCGCAAATATGAGTGCCAAAGCCGTCAGGCTCTTCTCTCCGCCAGATAGCGATTCGAGACGCAGTATCTTCTTTCCCCTTGGCCTGGCCTTGATAATAAGACCGCCTTCGAACGGACTCTCGGGATTCTCCAGCAGGAACTCCGCCTCCCCGCCCTCTGATAGCTCCCCGAACATCCTCTTGAAGTTCTCGTTTATGGCCTCGAAGACCTTCATGAACTCGATCTTCTTCTTCTTGTCGAGCTCCTTTACCACGGCATTCAAATTCCTTTTCTGATCTTTGAGGTGCCTTATCTCCCGGATCAGCTCATCATGCCTTTTCTGCTGCTCGTCGTATTCATCTATGGCCTTCATGTTTATAGGCTCCAAGTTCCTCATCTTCCTCTCGCAGCTTACTATGGTCTCTTTTAGCTCCTCTACCGAAGGAAGCTTCTCGTCCGGCTTGATCTCGATGTTGTACCCTTCGAGCTCGCTCTCCGCTTCCTTGAGACCATCCTCCGTGTTCTTCAACTTCGTCCTCAGGCCGATTACAAAGTCCTTGTTGGTTTCAAGCTTTGTCAAAATCTTGTCCAAAGCAGTTTCAGTACCGTTCTTTTGGCGATAGAGCTCATCCCTCTCTTTATGGAGTTTTCTCATCTCCTGATTCATGTTCTGCTCCACTTTCAGCAACGCCTTGAGTTCGTTTTCGCAATCCCCACGCTTTTTCTCACAGGTCTTAATATTTTTTGAGTGCTTTCTCTGCTCTTTTTCTATTCCATCCATATTGTTCCTGACCTCGGCGTATCTTTCCTCATGTATCTTTATCTGCGTAGCCAGTGTATCGCTTGAGGATTCGAGCTTTGTGAGCTCGTTTGTGAGCTCGTGTATCTTCTTCTGCATTTCCTTGATCTGCTTTGCATATTCCTGAGGGGTGGCCTTCATCAATGCTTTCCTATTCTCCTCTCGCTGCCTTTTTGATCCTTCTATGGCGTCCTCAGCAGCCTTGACATCTTCGGCGAGTTTTTCAAGACTATTTTCCACATCTTCCAGCTCTTTTACCTTTTCCTCCAATGTCTTATCGAAAGAAGAGAGCTTTTTCTTGTACTCAGCACGTTCGGATTTTAGAGTTTTTATCTTGAGGGTGGACACATCATCCTTACCCCCATGCTCCCGCACCTGGCTTTCAAGCTGGACGATCTCCTCCTTCACCTCCTTAAGAGTCGCTGAAATCCTATCTGCATGATCGATGGCGTTCCTGAGCTCCTTCCCCACTCTTTCGATTTCGCCCTGGGAGGGGGCACCGAACTTAAGGAATTTATCGTTGAGCTTACCGCCTATCATGGCTCCAGCAGCTTCGATGAGCTCACCATCTGAGGTCACGAGCCTTATACCGCCCATGAGCTCTCTAGCGGTCTTTAAGTCCTCGACAACGGTTGTATCGCCCAAAACGTACCAGAATGCCGCCTTGTATTCGGGCTTGAACTTAACCAGATCTATTGCAAAACCCACCACATTGGAATGGCGATTCGCCATGAGCGCCTTGCCTCTGGGTCTGCCTTCGCTCATCTTGTTCAAAGGAAGAAACGTTGCCCTGCCTATCTTCTTTTTCTTGAGATATTCAATGGCCCTAGAAGCACATCTATCATCATCAACAACAATGGACTGCATCCTTGCCCCTGCAGCTATGCTTAAAGCCACCTCGTATCTGTCCTCAACCTCAGCCAGCTCTGCAATGGTTCCGTGAATGCCTTTCAGCTGGCCTTTATCCCTTGCCTCTAGGATCGCATTCACAGCCATATTGTATCCTTTTTTTATGGACTCCGCAGCCTCAGCCTCTGCTTTCAAGCGGTTGTATTCTCTGGTCAAGCTCGTTATAGCTGCCT
>CBDUXN010000041.1:0-23079 GCA_965371185.1 uncultured Thermoplasmata archaeon | reverse complement strand
ATGATGCAGCTACTGGGCAATGGTTATCTTATGACGGCGGTGCAGGTGCCCTCACCGATATGGAGATGGGTAGAGGATATTGGATCCATGTTCCGGATTATGCCCTCTGGGCAGTTAATTATGTGTGAATAATCCTCTCTATATCCCGTAACATTGCAAAGCTGCGACCATTTCTTAACGATTGCCTGGTTTTTGGAGTAATCCCGCTTTAAAAGTTTATTTCTGTGTTTGAGCCCCCTGAAAATTTATTGATGCTGATTTTCGATTGTCATTCCTCCCTTCATCTATCCCTCCTCCGCTCACTCATCATTTTTACACCTTGGTTTAATATTATTTATTTAATAATAATGCATCAAAAGAATTAAACCATTGCAAAATATTCGGAGCATGTGTTGAAAAGACAGATGCGGCTGTAGTCTAGCCTGGTTAGGACCGAAGCTTCCCAAGCTTCTAGCCCGGGTTCGAATACAGTGCCGAGAAAAACATATACAAGTTACTAGGCACGGTACGGAAATCCCGGTGGCCGCATTCCTTTTACTTTTTTATTAATTTATTCGGAATGCGACCCCTTGTGTTCAGGTTATGCTCCCAAGTGCTTCTGTCTTAAGCCTGAACACCCGGTGGCCGCATTCCATTCTATTTAAATAATAGTTCAAAAAGTGCACAAATCTGTATATATAAGGGTTAAGACATACTATTAATTGATGAGATTCATTCTAAAAAGCGTAAAAGAAAGAAATAATGTCCCTTTTTTCGTCATTTTTATGTCTATGATACTGCTTGGAATCACATTCCTCAATGTTCCAAATAGAGTGGAAGGAGAAGACACTGAGCCAGTGTTGAATTTCTACGTTGAAAGAGAGCTTATTGGACATTCTTACGATATAACAGCCATTGAATGGAGTTTCAATGGATTATGGATTGCTTCGGGGTCCTTGGACAATACAACTAAAATCTGGAGCACTGGTACCTGGGGCAATGTAAAAACAATCCAACATTCTGCACCGGTTAGAGGGGTTTCTTGGAGCAAAAACACCCTCAAACTGGCCATAAGTTATGGAAACGGTTCAATAGAGATATGGAACAGTATAAGTTGGACCCTTATACAAAATCTATCGGAACACTTTGATACTGTACAAGGCCTTGATTGGAATCCTAATGGAACCGCGCTTTCATCCGGTGATAGCTTGGGGAATATAAAAATCTGGGATACAACAACCTGGAATTCAATTCAAACATTGGGGATGTCCAGTGGAGTGAATGACTTGAAGTGGAATAAAAACGGAGACAAATTGGCTGCCTGTTCAATGGATGGTACAATAAGTGTTTGGGACACTGCGACATGGACTCTCATAGAGTCCTTTGATGCAACCTTTGGTGACCATAGCATAGAATCCATTGCATGGAGTCCTGATGACTCAAAACTCGCATCCAGTTCCCAAGTAAGTGACGTAAAAATTTGGGATACGGTTTCATGGGAGGCAATTCAAACTCTTGATACGGAAACTAACCTAAGAAAGATATCATGGAGCAGTGATGGGACTTATATTGCGGTCAGTGTAATGGGAGGAATAAAAATATGGGATACCTCCGGATGGGATGTTATAAAGACCACAGAACTTACCGATAATTCCCAAGTGGTTGCTCTTGCAATGAATCCAGAGGGGGATAAAATTGCTTCAAGCGCTCCAAAAAAGACGGATAACACGGTGATGATTTGGGGAAAAAACTTTTCCCCTGTTTTAGATCCTATTGGAAATCAGGAAGCTACAGAGGATCAACCTTTTACCTTTACTGTGAGTGCTTCCGATGATGATCAGTTGATATTCTCAGATGATTCTTTATTGTTTGACATCGATACCAACTCTGGCCAAATCTCGTATATTCCATCAAACGATGATGTAGGAGAACATGTAACTACTCTTACGGTTAGTGATGGGAAAGGTGGCATAGATAACGAGACCTTCTTATTCACAATCATAAATGTGGATGATCCTCCGGTTCCGGTTCTTAAATGGTGTTATGGGGCGGACTACATTAACATCACATTAAGAGTAGGGGGCCAAATCGGAAACTCTATCACGCTTGTAATAGAAGAGGATGAAACCCAAATAGATGAGATAATAATCGAAAGGGAGAGTGAGAATTTAGATGAGGAGGGAGCCCATATAATTATGAATCTTAGCAGATCCTATGAAGTAAAACTCGAATTCTCAGGAAGTAGTGGCGAAAATCCAGTTGCATTAACATTCGAACGGGGAGGATTTGCTTTTACAAAACACCTTATTTTTGATTCAGAGCTTGGGATAAACCAGGTCATTAATCTGCATATGGACGATTTTTTCGAGGCAATGGGGTTGATAATTTTTGATGCCACAGAGTCAATTGATGTTGACAATGAAATTGTAAAGTACTTATGGGATTTTGGCGATGGTAATAAAGATGAAGGTGCAAGCCTTGTGCATTCCTATCGTGATAACGATAAATACAGTGTGAGCCTTACGGTGGAATCGGACAATGGCATCAACAGGTCAGTATCCACCGAGATTTCTCTTAATGAAATTCCTGATAAAGAGGATTTAGAATCCATACTATATTCGGATTTGACCCTTGAATATCTTGAATCAACTAATCAACAAGCAACCTTTATAGATAGTAGAAATCATCTAAGACTTGTGGATGGTAGAGGAAAAACTACCGGCTATATAGATAATTCCTATAAATTCGAGATAGAAGGTGTATACTTATTTTACTCTTATAACTCTTATGAAGTTTATTATTATCCCCATGATCTGAAATTAACCTTTAACATTGATGACACCGAAGAAGTCTATGATCTTGATATAATAATTCCTAACCAAGGCTCTACCAGGATTATAAGCATATATGGAGAGCGTGGAGGAGTCGCTTTAGAGCTGGATAAAGTTGGGACCTCCTTTATCGTTCTGACAGGGCAAATGGAGAACAAATACTCCCTGAAAATAGAAGCTGATGGGGTCCTGGGCAGGGAAGTCTTTACACTGACAGATATAAATCTCTGTAGTATGGATAAACATTATTATTTTGTAAACAATTGGGAAGGCTTAACAAGTGATGATAATACCGTGACACTAGGTATCGATGATGGAAGTGACGGTAAAATTGACTTTTTAATTGACCTAGAGGATGGTATGACTGGAGAGGAAATCGAAATCATCATAATGAACAAAGGAAAATCTGATCCTTCATTCTTTACCATTTCTAACATCCTGTTAATAATAGGGTTCGTTGGTATAGCAGGAATTGGAGGCCTAATTGGGAGTACGGAAGTTGGAAAATTAGCGTTAATATCGTTAATTCTCCCACTATATACGAGAATTAAGAAGGAGGAAGTTCTCGACAATGAGATGAGAGGAATGATTCGGGGTTACATTATAGCCAACCCTGGGGATAACTACAATTCCATAAAACGGGCTTTGGGCCTAAACAACGGAGCCCTTGCCTACCACCTGAGGGTATTAGAGAAGGCAAATATCATTCAGTCTAAACAGGATGGCATGTTCAAGCGATTTTATCCTACGGGTATGAAAATTCCCATGAAAAATGGTGGTGAAATCAGCGAAATGCAAAGAATTCTATTGCTTGAAATTGCTGAGAGCCCAGGTATAAGTCAAAAGGAGATTGCGAAATTGGTCGGATTGAGCAAAGGCGTAATTAATTATCATGTGAACGTTCTTTTGGGTAAACATTTGCTTCAAATTGAAAAAAGAGGCAGGAAAACGCATTGTTATGTTGATAAGAAAGTTCTCAATCGTATCAAGAACAAGTCTTAGAAAAAAATATGAGGTGTAGTTATGAGGCTATGTAATGTGTTTGTTTGGAAGAAGAATCGTAATGACCAAAAAGAAACTAAATCCCCTATTACTGGATTAAATAGCATATGGGCAAGGTTCATCGAAACCTATATAATACATAAAATACAGTTACCATGGCGAGGTAAGATTATGAGAGCCTTATGCGGTCTGCTTATAGTTATATTGACGTTAGGCCCTGTTGGGATGGGAATGCTGCTTTCCGTTGACGCTCCGATAATGGAGCTCGACACCTCCCCTGAAATGGTTGAAGAGAGTTTTTCATCTGATCACGGTACGAGAAGTGCACCGGTTGAGGGACCAAAATATGTTGAGCTGTATTTTCATAGTGCTAGTACAGTCATGAACATAACTGAAAACTGGGGGTCCAATCCAGAAACCGCCACTGCCGATATCACATTCACATTGGACCAGCCTTTGGGTACCGATCTTTGGGTGGGTGACGACATAGCGATCATTGGAATGAGAGCCCAGATTTATGTGACAGGTTCGGGTTTGGCAAGCAGCAGCATAACAGTGATGATTTACGAGAATCAAGGCGGTATCCAGATTGGTGAGGGAACCTACGATTTTAGTTCAACCATTCCCGCACCTTCTCTTGAACCTATAGATATAATCTTCGAGTCGCAATGGAACAACAATTATAATTTCACCCATGGCAATTACATAGTGGCTGAGTTTTCAGTTTCAAACGGAGCCGCTATATATTACGATTCAGAGAGCCGCCCGTCCAACTTAAGGCTTTACTGCAAATCGATAACTGATATCGAGGTCGAAACTGTGAACCACGCCGGATATTCATCCAGGACATTCTTCCCAAGAGACCTCAATAAGGCCGGCACAAACAGAAGGGAGGTTACGATAAGAGGCGATATCGAGGATGCCTTCACTTACGCAGTGGAGGATGGCCCTGCCAACGTTTATTATATAGATTATGTTCAACTTCATATTCAAGGCCCGGGATTCAATGATGACAGGAACGCCTCTTGGAAACCTGTGGAAAAAGAGTACGAGTACGATTGGGGATATTCAAATGGAATCGCAGATGGAGAATATACCGTAACCGCCCATGTTGTTGACGACCAGGGTAACGAATTCACGGCCTCAAATACCTTCAATATATCTGCTTATGGAGTTGCCCTCACTTCTCCGCACCAAGATCCTGAGGAAGGTAAATTCGGTGCAAATGCCTTTAAAAATTGCGTTCAAAACGAAACAACCACGTATATAATCAACGTCTGGAACATCGGGAACGAAGAAAGCACAATAGATATCGAGACAACTCCAAGCACAAGCGGCTGGACTTATGTCCTGGGAGGCAGTAATATCACCTTGGATAGCGGATCCAAGAGCGGTAGTGTGGAAAATCTGCCTGCTGGGCAATCCTTGGGAATTGAGCTAACGGTTGATGGATATGATAAGGCTCTTAATGATTACGTTGGCATAACCGTTACGGCAAGATGCTCTGAGGACCCTGACCCGAAGAAGGGAAGCAGTTTGTACACAGAGACACTGATTACCATGAGATACGACGTGGAATTGGAATTTGATGACCACACGAAATCGCAGAGCAAAAATGTGGAGATCGGCGATGAGGTGAGCTACGATTTTACTGTAAAAAACAACGGCGCATCAGCGGACACGATATGGCTCGAGATAGGGAACGTGCCCTCCGGGTGGACAGCCACGTTGAGCGGGGACGAATTGCAAAGCTCCCCGACCTATGAACACTACGTTCAGCTTGCACCAAATGACAAAACAGATCCCCCTTTGACGCTTACGATTACTACACCTACCACCGGCGGCGATACAACGGTATCAATACACATAACCGCCAAGTCTGTGGGTAGTTATGAACAGGACCCTGACAATGTGGTTTCCGATACCATCACCACTATAACAACCATGACATCAGGCGTGAAACTGGAGCTTATAGGCGGGCGGGAAAAAGATACAGATCCGGATGAGGATGTGACATTTCAGTTCGAACTTACCAACACAGGCACTGGACCAGCTAATTTTACGGTGACCTTTACTCAACCCAGCTCGAGTGATGGATGGTCCACAGGCGATGTATCGTTCGCCGCGAACTATTTAAAAACTACAGAGGATTTCGACAACCTCAATACGGATTCACCACAGACCATCAATTTGTACGTGTTGCCTACTATCGACGTCCGAGCTGACAATTACACAATAACGGTAACCGCCGTGAAGGAAGAGGATTCAACAAGAAGTGCCTGGCAAGACGTGTTTTGCATAGTTAACGAAAAACATGATATCCAGATCATCAAACCCCTAGATGGGGTGCTTTACGGTAAAGCTGAGCCTGGGAAGGATGTAACCTATGAGATCGAGATCGCGAACTACGGAAATACTGCTGAAACCGTCATTATATCCGTCGCCGCACCTGATAAATGGAAGGTGGACTTTGGAAATGCCAACAACACATGGTCTGATAGGCTGGAACCAAAACAATTGGAAGTTATTCCATTCACTTTTACGGTACCCGAAGATGCCGAGGGCGACCAAACAGTGGATATAACCGTCTCCGTAGTTCCTGCCGTTAGTGATGCCATCATTATTGAAACCCACACAGAAATCGAGTCGATATGGTACCAACCTCTTATGATGCTCCTGGTACCGATATTACTCTTCGTGGTCATAGTTGTGATGGTCGTGGTCATCTACAAAAGGCGCTGAGGATTTCTTTTAGAATTCGTGGATAACTGAAAGTTTCAGGTTATCGTCTCGCAGCCATCCTCAGTGATAATCACCGTATGTTCGGCCTGCGCCACGGTGCCTCTCCCAACATCTCTCAATATGGGATACGAGTATAATATGCCGGCTCTCAACAGTTTTTTGATATGTTGCTTAGCCTTTTTATCGAATTTATGGCACCACCGCTCTGAAAACGGCAGAGTGGAGTAATTCTCGTTTATGCTATTGACTAGAGACATGAGCTCCTTGTTCCCTATCTGTCTTGGTTTTATCAACCTGTATATGTTCCCTCCTTTTTTCCCATCCACCCTTCCTGCACCGTCAGTTGCAAACGGCTCGATGGCGATCACATCCCCGGTCTTAACTGAACCTGAGCCATCGCCCATGACATTTGGCACGCTGAGGCCTGCATGGAGTTTATAGCGCTCCATGCTGTGACCCGTGAGATTCTCTACCGGTACAAAACCAAAGGCTTCAATGACCCTCTGAATCGCGGCGCCCACGTCATCCAATCTCGTGT
Organism: uncultured Thermoplasmata archaeon; assembly: GCA_965371185.1. GTDB lineage: Archaea > Thermoplasmatota > Thermoplasmata. The sequence continues at coordinate 15,987 of CBDUXN010000041.1, read as the reverse complement.
TCGGTCCCATGAGATCTATGGCTGCATCGAGGGCTTCCTTTGTTGAACGAATAAGACTCTCCCATCGACGCGTGCCAACCTCCACTGTGGCGGCCGTATCGCCAACATAACCATCCACCTGCACGCCCACGTCTATTTTAACCAAATCTCCTTTATTGAACTTGATCTTATCATCGTGTGATGGCGTGAAATGGGCAGCAGCGTCGTTTATTGCGAGATTGATTGGAAAAGCTGGTTTGCCCCCCTTTTCAATGATAAAGTTCTCAACATCTTCGGCCATATCTAAAAGTAAAGCGCCTTCCCTGACCTTTGAGGCACCGTAATCTCTGGCAGCTGACGCTATTTTCCCAGCTTTTTTGTACTTTGACAGGATCTCTTCGTCCATTTTTTTGAATCCTCCGTGAAACAGCGAACATCAAGGCGGTGCCAATACCGCAGAGAGCTCTTCGTTGGAAATAACTCCCTTTCGTATAATCTTTGCGGAAGAAGATGACACATCCAAAACTGTTGATGGGTGCTGGTGCTCACACTCACCGCAGTCAAGGTACAGGCTTACATATTCCCCCAGTTGCTCGAAGGCAATATCCAGGTTCTTTGGCTCTGCATGACTATGAAGATTCGCGCTGGTGGATGTTATGGGGCCAACCATATCGATGATCTTCAAGGCAAGTGGATGTTTCGGCACCCTTATACCTATCTTGTCGCTATCCCCCGTCAATAGGGAAGGCACATGCGGCTTCTTCTTTAGAAGCAGGGTGAGGGGGCCAGGAAGAAATTTTTTGAATATTTTCTCTGCAAGTGCGTTCACCTCGGCTAGGTTTCTCATCATCTCGATATTGGACACGGCAATTGATATGGGCATCTTCCTTGGTCTCTTCTTGATATCGATCAGTCTATTCAAAGCATTCTCATGGAAAGGATTGGCACCAAGGGCGTACAAGGTCTCTGTTGGATAAACCACCAATTCCCCTTGGTTATATACCTCGACCACGTCATCAAGATATTCTTGCTCTTTCGAGCAATCGATACATCCTTTCAAGCGGTGTTCGCAGCGTATTATTTTTGCCTTTTGCACCATCTTTTCATCTCGTTAAAACCAACCTGAACCAGAAAACACATCCTCTGCAGTTCATCCGCATGATAATGCATATTTGAGTGCCAATTCCACATGCCTGTTTCCATCATTCTGGGCAGCGGGACCGTGACCGGGATAGAGGTTCTTCACATCCATTGATTGGAGTTCCCTGATGCTGGCCACGAGCTCTTCATAGTTGCCTGTGGGCAGGTCCCATCTTCCAATACTGCCCTCGGTATAGATTGTGTCCCCTGGAAACAGGGTCTTGGTTGCCTTATCGTACAGTGCAATGCTGCATATGCTGTGGCCAGGCGTGTGGAACACCTCGAGTTTGAGCTCCCCGAGGTCCAGAACATCCCCTTCCTTCATAGCTTTCACCTCGAGCTTTGGAAAGCTTTTCCCGAAGGCCCTGGCTGCCGTGGTGACATCATCACCCTGCCTCATGGCCTCGGCTGCGGACTCATGTATCAGCAGGTCAGCCTCAGTGGCTGCCTGCAGCGCCTCTGCACCTCCGGTATGGTCAAAATGTCTGTGGGAAAGCACTATCGTTTCAACCTCCTTTGGGTCGGCGAGCCCTCTCAGGTTCTTCAGGACCGCATCATGATGCATTCCGGTGCCCGTGTCTATTATGATCTTTTTCTCGTCCATTATGAGGTAGATGTTGGAATCGTAGAAAACTCCGCCGATCTGATGAATTTCCATGTTATCGATTCTGGTATTGAAAAAGGTGTATATGTGTTTTGTGAGAGACTATGTTCCTTTTTTTTGGCTTCCTTAACACCGTCTTCTATTCCCCCTTGACCCACCCTTTTTTTAAAACTGTCGAGGAGGATCATCAAGTTTAAAGCGATAATATCACAACAAATATTTAATACCCCTATCCCAATCATTCGAATGCCATGGGAGGATTGATATGAAAGAGTTCTTAGATATCAAATACGAGGCAAGGATACCTTGCGAAGGCAGACCCGAAATCGAGCACGCTTGGATGGAAGGACAGTTATCTGCCAGCGGTGTTTGGGTTATTCATATATGCGAGTTCAAGAACGGAGTGTACAGTCCTGAAGCAACGTATCTGAGGCCATCTGAACTCGATAAGTTAAAACAGAAAATAGACGACTTGAAGAGTGAATAGATTGGCGGGCCGGATCAGTCACCCTCCACCTCTTCACCTAGAATCCTGTCGATCAGATCCCTCTTCGTGCCCGAGACCTTGAGACCTCTGTCCTTTACCATCTTTATGAGTTCGTCCTTTTTCAAGTTCACGAGCTCTTCCCTTGTATATCCCACCTCTTTCTCGGTCGTGGGCTCCGCCTTTTCTTGTGGAGCGGATGGAGCCTCTTGTGGTGCAGCTGGGGCAGGCTGTGGTTGTGGAGTCGGTTGGCCATATGGCTGCTGTGCAGGCTGTTGTGCTGGATATTGAGGTTGTTGGTACTGGGGTGCTGGCTGCTGGGGACCATAAGGCCTGGGCATGGGCCCAGCAGGTGGTTGATATGCGCCTAGGAATATCTCCTGGGCATCGGTCCTTACCACTGTTGTATTGGCTATTCTATCCAAATATCGCTGCCTTGGATCGCCATCTGTGACGAAGCCTACAAGCCAGTCTATTAAGAAAATTAACCCGTATATTTTCGATACGTTCCTGATAAAAGCCTTACCTAAATCCATGGCCCCTTCAGTTGAGACGACGAGGAGATTCATCAGGCGCTTACCTATGGTCGCTCCGCTTGTTCCCTCAAGGAAGGCGCTGTATAAGAGCCAGAAAGAACCAGTAAAGAAGGGTATTATGGTCCAATGGACGGATACGCCAATAATCCCCAAAACTATCGATATCACAATCCAAATAACCGACATTATAATTCCATCGATAATTGCAGCCACAAATCTCCTGATCCAGTGCTGCTGCATCTGTGCGTTACTTCCAATCAAGTCAATTGCCTTGACCATCCTAATCCCTCTTCAGAATATGCCATCCCTAATTAACTTCCATCATAAAATAAGTTTCCCTATATAACTTTATCTCTCTCAATCCTTGCTCAAGAATTTACTCTAGACACGCATAAAAAGCGTTCAAAAGGTAAGAAAGATACAGAACAACCTATATAAACAACTTTTTACATTGCGCTATGTATGTTTGAAGAGGAATACGAGCTCGAGTTCTTCAAAGAGAAAGGTCATGTTCGGAAGGTATGCGAAAGCTGTGGTGCAGGCTTCTGGACATTGGACGAGAAGGATAAACTCTGCGGTGACACGCCCTGCGTGGAGTACAGCTTCATCGGCAGCAGCCCGATGAACAGGACTTATGGCCTTGATGAGGTTCGGGACCTTTACATCAAATTCTTCGAGGAACGAGGGCATACCAAGTTCGACCGCTACCCTGTAATCGCCAGGTGGCGGGATGATGTGTTCTTGACAAACGCTTCGATATACGCTTTTCAACCCAATGTCACCTCAGGCTTGATTCCGCCACCCCATAACCCATTGGTCATGTCGCAGCCGTGCATACGTATGACGGATTTGGACTCGGTTGGCAAGACTGGAAAACATCTCTCCAGTTTTGAGATGATGGCCCATCATGCCTTCAATTCGGACGAGGAGGAGGTGTACTGGAAGGATGAGACTGTTAGACTCTGCCACGAATTACTTATGAGGACCTTTGGTGTGGACGAGCAGGGCATCGTTTACAAGGAGAAACCATGGTTCGGCGGCGGCAACGCTGGGCCTTCCTTAGAGGTGCAGGTTGGTGGAATTGAGCTCGCCACACTGGTTTTCATGAACCTGAAAAGGGATGATGCAGGCAAAATTGAAATCGAATCGGAGAAGTACTCGCCAAATCCGCTTAGGATCGTGGATACAGGTTACGGCCTGGAGCGATTTGCCTGGGCCTCAATGGGCACACCTACGATCTACGATGCCATCTACCCGGACTTGACTAAGGATCTTTTCGAGGCAACAGGCATTTTCCATGAACTCGAGGATGAGCGCTATGCCAGCATCATCGCCGAGCATGCGAAGCTGGCAGGGATAATGGATATTGAAACAGACACGAAGATACAGGATCTCCGCAACCAGTGCGTGAAAAGGCTGAACGAGAAAGGTTACGATATCACGATAAAAGAACTCAACGAGATGATGGCACCCATCGAAAAGGTATACGCCGTTGTAGACCACACCCGAACCCTGGCCTTCATGCTCACTGACGGCGTGGTTCCATCCAATGTCAAGGCGGGATACCTTGCGCGGTTGGTGATTCGCAGAACCCTGAGATTTTTGGATGCTATGGCAATTGATCACTCCCTGAGTGACCTCGTGTTAAGACAGATAAAAACCTTTGACAACATCCTGAACACGGAACTGAACGATGTCATAATGGAGATGCTGGATTTGGAGACTGAGCGTTACCACGAAACCATGAAAAAAGGTAGCAGGCTGGTAAAAACATTTCTCAATAAAGTTGGCAAAAAGAAGGAGATCCCAACAGAGGCCTTGATCGAATTTTACGACACGCACGGCATACATCCCCGGATTGTGCAGACCATGGCCATGGACATGGGTGCGGAGGTGGAGGTTCCGGATGCTTTCAACTCCATAATCGCATCCAGACATCAATCACCTGACAGGGAGAAGGCGAAAACTAAGGAAACATACGATCTTCCTCCAACCAAGCTTCTTTATTACGAGCCTTCAGATCTCAAGGAATGCGATTCAGTTGTGATCCACCCAGAGAAAGATAAGGTCATACTGGACAGAACGGTTTTTTATCCTGAGGGAGGTGGGCAGCCCTGCGATATGGGCGTTATATCAACCTCTGAGAAGAACTTCAAGGTGAGCGATGTCCAGAGAGTAGGGGATGTGGTGGTTCATACCGTAGATGGACACATACGAAAAGGTGAGATGGTCCATTGCAGGGTGGATTGGACCAGGAGAATGGCACTGACAAGACATCAATCAGGCACCCACATCATCTTGGGGTCAGCAAGGAAAGTGCTTGGAGGGCATGTGTGGCAGGCCGGAGCCCAAAAAGGGCTTGACCAGTCACGGGTGGATATATTACATTACAAGAAGATGAATGAAGAAGAAATCGAGAAGATCGAGATCGTGGCCAATGAGATCGTGCTCAAGAACATACCGATCGAGAAGATATGGATGGACAGGGGCGAGGCAGAGGGGCGTTACGGGTTCAGATTGTACCAGGGGGGCGTGCCTGTAGGTAAAAAGATCAGGGTCGTGAGAATCGGGGATTTCGATGTTGAGGCATGTGCAGGCACACACTTAAGGGGAACAAATGAGTTGGGTTTGATAAAAATCCTAAAAACCGAGCGCATTCAGGACGGTGTGGAAAGGATAATCTTCTCGGCTGGAATGGCATCTGTAAAGCATGTGCAAAAGCACCACGCACTGCTACGCGAGTCAAGTGACATCCTCAGGGTTTTTCCCGAGCAACTGCCTAAGACCGTCCAGAGATTCTTTGACGAGTGGAAGGGCCAGAAAAAACTAATTGAAAAACTGAGAAAATCTGGGGCTCATTCCCCCTTTCAAGTGCTTAAGGAAAGTGCGGAAGTTGTCGGTGATGTAAGTATCATGCACCAAATTGAAAAAGATGCCGATAAAAACCTATTTGAGGAGCTTATCGCCATTGGCAGAAAAGTGAACAATATGGAAAAAACGGTGGCGATCTTGGGATGTGATTACGAAGGCGGCAAGATCATAATAGCGAGAAGCATGGATTTGAAATTGGATTGCGCTGCCCTGGGAAAAGAAGCTGGCAAGCTGCTTGGAGGGGGAGGAGGAGGAAAGCCAGAGTTCGCCCAGGCAGGAGGCAGCTCAAGCGAAAAACTGGAGAATGCAATAAAGGAAATTAAAAAGAAGATCAAGAAGATGTTGGGCTGAATTAGCATATCTGGATGATAAATTGTGGATGGCTATTCTCAAAACCCTTATCTACTACCCTATGCTTAAGGTATTATCATGAGAGACCCGAACAGGCCAATTCCCGTACCGCCCTATCAAGATTCTCCTGCTCCAGGTCCCCATCAGCATCCAACTCAACCTCCTACCTACACGCCTGAAGACGAGAAGAGGATTCAGAGGGAGATCGAGGAGCTCAAAAGGAAGATAGGCAGGTTTTTCACTGTCTATGAGGTTCGTGTGGGTTTCGATGCAATCGCATTCCACTGCAGGATGGACGAGGCGACTTTAGAGGAGAAGTTCGAACTCGTCAGAAACATCCTGAAGCCTGATTACATACCTCTGTTACAATACGAAGGTGGAGAACATATTATTTATGTTATGAAAAAACCGAAAGTCAAGTACAAGGGAACGAGGGTGAACCTGATACTTCTCATAATAACGATAATAACAACCACGATTGCAGGCTCGTTCCTATGGGTGCCTTACGATGCAGCTGGTGCCGGTAAATCCATTTCAGAGATTGACGTTTTGGGCAGCTTGTTCAGCCCGGAAAACCTGGTGTTTGGAGCCCTGTTTTTTTCACTTCCCCTGCTGGCCATTCTGGGGGCACATGAGACAAGCCATTACGTAGCGGCAAAAAAGCATGGTGTTGCGGCTTCCCTGCCGTTCTTCATACCGATGGCCCCGCCACTGGGAACTCTTGGTGCTGTGATCAGCATGCGCGAGCCAATACCAAACAAGAAAGCGCTCATAGACATAGGCGCGGCAGGACCGATTGCGGGGTTGATCGTGGCCATACCTGTCTGTATAATGGGAATCATACTCACAAATGAATTCAAGGTTGTCGTCAGTCCTCATGAACCTGGTGGTTCCTTACTTTACAATCCATTGATTTTGATTGGATTGAACCGCCTTGTTCCAATGGAGCCAAATCTTTTAGCGCACCCCACGTTTTTTGCAGGTTGGGTTGGAATACTAATCACCGCACTCAATCTGTTGCCTGTGGGTCAATTGGATGGAGGCCATATCGTTCGTGCCCTGTTTGGGGATAAGACGAGGTATCTCGGCATGGCAACGGTCTTCGTCATGCTTTTATTGGGATTCTATTTCAACTATTTCGGCTTCGTGTTCCTCATCATAATTATAATTTTGTTGGGTGGTGGTCTCAAACATCCCCCGCCCTTGAACGATGTTACGAAATTGGATAGAAGAAGGGTCATGGTGGGCGTGGTGTCGTTGATCATCTTTGTGGTCAGCTTTCATCCTGCACCCATTCAATTCGCTGGGCTGGAGGAATATGGATTTGACTTGAGTTCGGAGTTGAACGAGACTGCTGTCAGTGCTGGTGGTTTTGCAGAGTTCAATGTAACCGTAACCAACACGGGCTCTGTGGAAAACCAGGCCTTTATGGACGCGGATATGAACGAGACGAAAATCGAAGAAGGTTGGAATGTAACATTGATCTGGGAAGGTGAAGAAACGTTAATTTACAACCTTACAGATTCCGAGCCCCTTAGTTTTCAAGTTGATGCGGACTTAGAAGAGAATGTCACAGTTAGGGTTCTCTCCCCTCCAATGGCATCAATGGGTGATAATGCCACTGTTACCATAACCCTCAGGTGGTATTCGTGGGGATACAATGAATATGGAGATATAGTAAAGATTGTGAGGAGTACCTCGGAGGAGATCAAGGTTAGGGTTGGGTAAATGTTCCTTTTTCGCAACAGAATCCTTATTAAAATCCTTTAAATATTTGAAATGTTATAAAGTAAATTAATGACAGAAAATAAAAATATACTGAAGCAAAAAGAAACTTTAGCATTTATCATGAGTTTTTTGATAATCAGTTTATCAGTAATTTTATCATTTGAACGAACAGAGACAGGTGCAATTACTATAAATGCCATGGTTTTAATATGGGGATTTTTCATTGCAATTGCGGTATATTTTGCATTAACTTTTAGAAGATATTGGGGGATTTTTTTACCAAGAACACGATTCTGTGTAAGTTGTGGAAGAGGTATCCCTTTTGATGCTGTTATCTGCCCATATTGTAGACATGATTATGAAGAATGAATTAATATACGGTTTTGGGGATTTAAAGTGAAATTGGATAGGCATCAAAATCATACTAAATTTAACGCAACTGAACCTCAAAGGCTACATCGGATTCTGTGAGTTTACGCACAACTATACCGAAATGGCTCTGCCAACAATTGGGGTTATCTACAGGGAATCCCTTATATTGGAGATTAGAGGCTGTTGGAGGGGCTTTAAAAATCGTCATAGAGCCCGTTAAAGAGGGGGCTAAGGGAAAAAAATAGTCCAATTTTAACTGATAAATCTCCTTATTGTTACGACATGGTTTTATGATTGTAATCCCATCCTTATCCATTGAAGGAAGGAACGGTGGCGGACAACGGCACACCGCTCCGCCACCTGACGCCCAGCGATGTTTGATGCATACGTCTCAAACATCGTCCATCTGGGCGTCCAAATCCTAACTTACTATAGGTTTGGACGTCATAATAATCCTTTTTTTACAAACCGTCCATAGACCGTCTAACAACCGTCCAAAACTCGTCCAATCCCGTCCAATAACCGTCAATTACCGTCTATGGGTTTTAAACGACATTCCCTTCCATCATCTGATTTTTCTATAAGATCAGCCTCATAAAGTAATTTTAAATTATAATGGGTTTGTTGCCTTCTTTGAAATCCTGCATATTTTTTTATCATTATGGCAGTAACCCATTCACCTTCATGCTTTATTAAAAATTCACATACCTTCTCTATATCTGAGAAATCATCTTTATTAGGGTGATTTTTCCTTATTTTTTCTATATAAAAATCTATTCTTTCAATTGACTCTTTTTCCTCTTCGATATTTATCTTACCATCACTTATTGCTTTCTTGACGCTTTCTTTTAAATCCGATAAATATCCTGTTAAAATTGGAAAATCCCCTTCTTTCCATTCATAAAATTCTTTTTTAAAGATTATTGCCCCATCATTTTTTTCTCCCATTTTGTAGTTATCAATTGTATCATTATATATAGCTTTTAAAACTGGTTTTGCTATTGGAGCAATGATTAAATCCCCATCCGTATTTCTCCATTTAAATATACCTTCTTTTGGATTAAATAATGTCGGGTGACCTTCATGGGCTTGTAAATTATTTTTAAGTCCTTCAATCTCACCTTCTTTACGTTGAACAAGGGCTTTTAAATTTACCCCCTCAACATATATTTCTTTCATTTTATTAATGATTAATTGAAATATCTCTGTGATAAATTCAATATCTTCGGGGTAGTCCTTTAATGCCCTTTCCAACTCAATCAATAATTTTTGACTGTTTTCTTTATTGTAACCTTCTAAAATTCGTTTAATATTTTGTCTAATTGCTGATTTTTTATATTTCACTCTTAACTTTACCATACTGACCGCAAATAGGCATAACTCAAATCGCACATTTAACGATTTCGTTACAATATAGTATTTTTGTTACCCAGACATCTCAATTCTCCTTATTGTAAAAGAATTATTACAGGAGACAGGAGCATAATCAAAAATTCAATATACGGTCAATATGGTTGAATCTGAAATGCTCCTGTCTCATTCTGTATTTAAATCAATACTAATCTTTTTTCCTTTCCCATGACTTATTCCAACACCATAAAATAAACCAACTTATGAAAATAATTGTAAATAATATTAAAATTGAAAATATAAACCAAAACTGGAATTCGAGTAATTCATCCCTATATGCTAACAAAAATATTATTGATAATATTAAACCAAATAAACCAATAATAATTGTAACAATTTGAAGAGTGTAAGCTAATAAATCGTCTCGTAATTTTTGGGCTTGTTTTAGCCTATCATCCATTTCCCTCATCATTTTTTTATTATCTTTTTGATTCGTCTCATGTCTTGAAACTTCCTTTTTATCACGGATTTCGTGACTTGCCAAATGTTCTGCAAGTAAATCTTTTATTTTATTAATTTCCTCCTCAGTCATTTTATTCCAACCCATATTTACTTTTTATTATTTTTTTTACTTTATCAACTTCCACCCTAAATGCTTTGTTTTCATAATATGCTTTAATGCCTTTTTCTGTAAGTCCACATTTATCTTCAGATATTTTGTATATATATCCTAAACTTACCAATATCTTTATTGCATTTAAAGTGATTTTTTCTTCAAGTTCACTTTTAATTATATATTCATTGGGTGTTGGTAATGAATCGACAACAGTTGAAAATGTAGATGTTGTAACCATTCCTGATGAACCACTATAAATAAATGGATGAGAGTTACCAATAGAAGGTAGTCCATGATCACATTTTTCACAAAAAATTGCCCCTTCGGGATTTTCATAGCCACAATCAGAACATTTTTTCAACCAAGTTCCCCCTTCTTTTCTATATGTCTTCTTACCATATATACATTTCTTTCCATGTTTACAAACAAAACCAGCCATAAAACCTTTAAAAGAACCACCATTCGTGACGCAACAATTGAGAAAAAATAGAGAAAAAACACCATACCATTCATTCGTGCAACAGAACCATCCATATAAACTTATATATATAAGATAAAGCATACCCTATAAAAGGTTTACGGGATGCATGATTGGTGGGATGCAAAGATTGGCGAGAGTCAACAATATAGCACTGTGAGTGTTACTAACCTGAATTCCTTGCGGTATCATACAAGCTTTTCATGGGTCCCTGTCCAATAGGAAGCTAAATAAAATGACAATAATGGAGGTATTTAAAATGAAATCGATAGTCCAGGAGGCTTTGCAAAGGAATGTGAATGTGGAGAGCACTTTCGAACCAAAATCTCGGTTACAATCGACCAATGTAGAGGTTGATGCGGAGTTAGAGCATTTGCTTCGGAAATTGAAGACGAACATAAAGATAATTGGCTGCGGAGGCGGCGGTTCCAATACCATCGCCAGGATGGCGGAGGAAGGAATAGTCGGCGCAGAACTCATCGCAACAAATACGGATGCCCAGCATCTTCTTTCAATTCGAGCGCCGCGCAAGATTTTATTGGGAAGAAGGACCACACGCGGTTTAGGTGCAGGAGCTCTGCCTCAGGTGGGTGAAGATGCTGCCAGAGAGGCTGAAGATGAATTAAGGCAAGCGCTCAGCGGCGCCAATATCGTGTTCATTGCAGTTGGCCTTGGTGGCGGTACAGGTACAGGCAGTGCATCCGTTGTATCAGGCATAGCAAAGGATATAGGTGCGCTGACGATCGCGTTCACCACCGTACCCTTTAAAGGTGAAGGGAAGCTGAGAATGGAGAATGCCAATTATGGACTGGACAGGCTGAGGGATATAGCGGACACGGTTGTTGTGATCCCAAACGATAAGCTCCTAGATCTCGTACCAAGGTTGTCCTTGAACGCTGCATTCAAGGTTGCTGATGAAATCCTGATGCGTTCCATCAAAGGTCTTACAGAGATCATCACGAAGCCTGGACTCGTTAACCTGGACTTCAACGATCTAAAGACAGTCATGAAGAGCGCCGGTGTGGCCATGATAGGGATAGGAGAGTCCAGCAGCGATGGAGAGGACAGGGCGATGGAGGCTGTAAACGAGGCTTTGAACTCACCTCTGTTGGAGCTGGACGTGAGCAATGCAACCGGTGTTTTGATCAATGTCACAGGCGGAGAGGACATGACCGTGAGCGAGGCAGAGAGGGTTGCTGAAGAACTGCACGCCAGGGTGAATCCAAATGCAAGGATCATCTGGGGTGCGGCAATTGATCCAACCCTTGAGCGCACGATCAGGGTCATGCTCGTGGTAACTGGAGTGAAGTCCAAACAGGTATTGGGCAAGAAGAAGTACTACGAAGGAATGGAAAGCATGGGCGTTGACTTCGTTGGTTAACCGCGTCAATAATCCTTACCAATCTTAACCGAAACCTTTTATATTTCAAAAGGCATTCCCGTCCAAATTAATCGGAGGTTTAACATGAAATCCATTGTTCAGGAGGTTTTGGCACGTTCGAGCACGGAAACCATAGCTACAGCAGCACCCCAAAGGGGATATACGGCAGATGATGAAGAGCTTGAACGAGTTCTTGCAGGGCTAAAAACGAATATCAAGATCGTAGGTTGCGGCGGTGGCGGCTGCAACACGATAAATAGACTTGTTGAGGCCGGTGTTCTCGGCGCGGAGCTGTACGCCTGCAACACGGATGCCCAACACCTTCTCACGATTCACGCCCCAAATAAGATATTGCTTGGGAGACGAGCCACGAGAGGATTGGGTGCTGGAGCACTACCGCAGGTGGGAGAGGAGGCAACGAGAGAGGCTGAAGAGGACATCAGATCCGCATTGGTTGGCGGGGATATCGTATTCGTCACATGTGGACTTGGCGGCGGAACAGGTACAGGCTCGGCACCTGTTGTGGCAGGTATTGCCAAGGAGATCGGCGCTTTGACCATAGCCATCTGCACCACCCCATTCAGAGCGGAGGGAATCGTGCGATTCGAAAACGCAGAGTACGGAATGGAGCGCCTTCGAGAGGTGGCAGACACCGTTATAGTCATCCCCAACGATAAGTTGCTGGAACTGGTGCCTAGATTATCATTGAACGCCGCCTTCAAGGTAGCTGATGAGATTCTCATGCGGTCCATAAAGGGTATCACCGAAATCATCACAAAACCTGGGCTTGTCAACCTCGATTTCAATGACCTCAAGACCATCATGAAGGGCGGTGGTGTGGCCATGATAGGCCTGGGGGAATCAGAATCGGAGAGCAGGGCGGTTGATGCTGTAAACGAGGCATTGAACTCACCGTTGCTTGAAGTGGACATCAGCGAGGCTAGTGGAGCCCTGGTGAACGTCACTGGTGGCAATGATATGACCGTGGGTGAAGCCGAAACGGTTGCAGAGGAGGTTCACAGCAGGATAAGCTCCAACGCCAGGATAATCTGGGGAGCCACAATCGACCCCTCGATAGAACAGAGAATCAGGGTGATGATCGTCGTGACAGGTGTGAAATCCAAGCAGATACTGGGGCCAGCTGGGGTGAGAGCGGGAAAAGAAATTGGCATAGACTTTGTGAAGTGAATCTTTTTATACGAGATGAGTCATAGCAAGGACTGAAATTCGAGGGCGAAGGATGAAACTCAACATCAAAGAAAGATTCTGGAATGCACAGGAAAAGATCGAAGAGAGAACGAAATACATCGGCAGAGGTAAGTACGGTAGAGTATTGAAGATGGCCAGGAAGCCCAATGCGGAGGAATACACCAAGACCCTGCAAATCACGGGTTTGGGTATAGTCCTGCTGGGCGGCCTCGGGTTCTTGATTTTCTGGATTTGGACTGAAGCGCCTGGTCTTTTCCAAGACCTCCTCGGGTTCTAAGGATTCTGTTGTGGCAATTGGATTTTGGAGGAATAGGATTGGTTGTACAGGATAACGAGAAAGAAAAAGAGGAAGGGGCGGTGGAGGATAAGGAAGTGGAAAAAGGTGAGGTGGAGGGCGAGAAGGGCCAGGAGCCAAAAAAAGAGGAGCTTTTGGATGGTTTTGGCATTGATTTGAAATGTGAAGAGGTAAAGCATCATATCATAGCGGGAAAAAATGCAAGCTTTGACCTGAAGATCAGGAATAGGGGAAAGAAAAAAGACAATATCCAAATGAGGATAAACACCATAAACCCCCTCAGATCCGAGGAGTCACCAGAATGGTTCATCAAGCTATTGGTAAATAACCATGAAGTGTTCGAGAAGGAGATGCAGGATTTTGTTGAGACGGAGTTTAAAACAGAGGGCGGTTCTACACACGAAGTGAAGATAGAGGTAACGGCACCTCACAGCGTAGATTACGGCGAGAGGGTGAACCTGGTGGTCATCTGTAACTCTAAAGGAGACCCTGCGCAGTCTGAGTCCATTACACTTTCATTACTTGTGCGGCAAAGTATCCTGGCAATAAAGACATCCATCGGCCATGAGAGGACTGTCGCCGACACACTTTACGGCAGGGCAAAGAGGACGGATACAGGGATATACTCCATTCTCGCCCCTGAGAAACTCCGCGGCTATGTGTTGGTAGAGACAATAAATCCTGATGGGCTTGGTAAGGTTGTGAAGGGTATAAAACGTGCGAGAGGTGTGGTGGAGGGCGATATTCCGTTCGAAGAAATCAATCATTTTCTCACGCCCAAGCCTCTGGTGGCTGGAATAGTGGAAGGCGATATTGTGGAGCTGATCGCAGGTCCGTTCAAAGGCGAAAAGGCCAGGGTACAGCAGATCGATGAGGCGAAGGAAGAGATAATAGTGGAACTTTTTGAGGCGGTTGTACCTATACCCATTACGATCCGGGGCGATCACGTTAGGGTTTTAGAGACCGAGGGACGGTGACCTTTATATGGCTGAGATTCTTGAGCTGCTTGTTGATGGAGGAAAAGCGACCAGCGGCCCTCCCGTGGGTCCGGCCTTAGGCCCCTTAGGTCTGAACATCATGGAGGTAGTTAAAGAAATAAACGAGAAGACCAAGGCCTTCGAGGGCATGAAGGTACCTGTAAAATTGACCATCGACGCAAAGACAAAAAAATACGAGGTATCTGTGGGCACGCCCCCAACCTCAGCCCTCATATTGAAAGAGCTTGGGATGGAGAAAGGATCCAAGGATCCCAGGGAGGAGAAGATCGCGAACCTGACAGTTGAGCAGGCCAAGAGGATAGCGTTGATGAAAAGCGGTTCCCTGCTCGGCGAAAATCTCAAGCAGAAGGTGAAGGAGGTCGTAGGAAGCTGTATCTCCATGGGAGTGACCGTTGAGGGCAAGGACCCAAGGGAGGTGCAGAGGGAGATAAACGAAGGTAAATACGACGGTCAGCTCACCGCTTCAGGTTGAAAACGATTTTTAGGTATGAATAAGTTTCTAGGATTGATAAGCATACTAATGAGATGAAGGTGGTTTTCGCGGGGGAGGTGGAGGTGGGATATATTTCTGAGGGGGTAGCTTTGTTGTGGTTGAAGAGGGTTGTAATAGTGTAGTTTTTGAGGCAGGATGCGATGGCTGCGTTGCGGTTGGGGTCAATTCTGAAGTCGAGTTTTTCGCCCTCGCTTCTTTTGCTTTCTTTCTTTTTCTACTCACCGCAACCCCTACAACAAAGGCCAGAATAATTAGAGGAATAATTACTAATAAGATAAGATCAGGTAAAGCTGGAGGGGCAGATCCTTCCCCTTTGCCATCAAAGGTGTAAGAGATAAGCTCCAATTCGGTTGTCACCTCATTTACCTTCTCAGAGCTTTTAATAAAATATTTAACATCTTCCGAATACCATCTGGTTGTATTGATGAATCCATGATCATCGTGTGATTCGATTCTATAGCATTCGAATGTGCCTGCCTTGATGGTTATAGATTCTATTTCTACGACAGAATAGTATTCAGTCCCTGTAACATTAATAAGGCCATATTCATCACTATGTATTGTCTCAGTGTAGGTGGAATTCCATGTCTTCCCAACCACAAGAGGAAAATCAAACTCCTTTTTAGGTGGATCGTAAGTAATTGTAAAGGATGAACTCACAGCTGTTGAAGGAACCTCCATCTTCACCAAAGATAAATCACTTTTTGTATAATACATATGCTTTGTTCCTCCACTCCCTATGACTTCTATATGGAACACTTCATAATCTGTACCATTTACATTTATGTTGGTAATCTCTGAAACCTTATGCGTTACTTTTACATTCATGCCCATTACTGTCATATCATACTTCCATTCGTCTCCAACTTTCCAGTCAGGCTTTTCGGAATCACCCATAACTATGGAGGTTAAACCCCCAATTAGTAGGAAGCAGGATATAATTGCAAAACCTAACTTTGCTATCTTTTTCAAGCGATCACCCAAATATTATGCAGAAAGGAATCACTTAGAATGATATATATATTTATTGCAGCAGTGGAGGTGAGAAAGCTTATATGAGATGCTACACCTTCTTTTAAGTAGCCCCAAATCAATTTTTAAT
>CBDUXN010000040.1:0-24074 GCA_965371185.1 uncultured Thermoplasmata archaeon | reverse complement strand
CTGATCCTTTTCCAAGTCCAGAGGTAAACCCAATGAATGTAACAGACACTGTTACACATGCATACAGTGTGTCTGGTACTTACACAGTCACCCTTACGGTCATGGATGATGATGGAGGGGTTACAATGGCTGTCCTTGTGATCGAGTTATAGGGCCATTTATAAATTGTGAGGTTTATTACCATTTTTATGGTGGAATCCCTTGATGTTTTAGATGGTAAAGTTAGACCCCTGCCTCGTTACTGGATATAAAATATGCTTGTGTATATGGAAATGTATATATACTTTGTAATACATATATGTATAGTTGTGATTGTATGTCAGAAATGTTGACAGTGCGCGTTTCCAAAAAAACAAAAGAGGAAATGGGGAACTACAAAATAAACTGGTCGGAATACATCAGGGAGACCGTACGAAATAAATTAACTGAGCTTAGACGAGAACATGCTTTTAAGGAGATGGATAAGATAAGATCTAAAATACCCAAATCGAGACTTAATATGGCTGACGAAGTGATTAAATGGAGAAAGAGGCATTAGTTCTTGATGCATCCGTTGTTGTTAAATGGTACTGTGTGGAAAAAGACAGCGACAAAGCTCTTGAGATAAGGAAGAGGTACCGAGAACATAAAGTAAATATTATAGTGCCTAACTTGCTTTTTTATGAGGTCATAAATGCCATTAGATACAATTTGGATATAGATGAGGAGGCCAAGAAAAAAATTGCAAGCAACCTATTGGCGATAGGTTTTGATACCATAATCCCATCCAAGGAGCAGTATTTAGAGGCTTTAGATTTTGCTTTGAAAAAAGATCTAACTATATACGATTCTATTTATTACATCATAGCAAAAGATGCAAACGGCGTATATGTAACTGCGGACGAAGACTTTTGGAATAAAACTGAAAATAAGGTCATTACTCTACTTAAGAGATGGAAATGAAAAAGTTGTGAGACATATCGGGGTCTTCGTTCATGTCATAATATCCTAATTTATGGGACATTACGACTTAAAATCTTCAATCTTTTACATTATATAAATCATTCCCACTCTATGGTGCCGGGGGGCTTGTTAGTAATGTCATAGACAACCCTGTTTACCTTGTCCTTCAGGGTATTCGTGATTCTTGTGGAGATACGCTCCAATACGCCGTGTGGAATTTTGGAATATGCGGCAGTCATCCCGTCAACAGACTGAACAGCCCTAACCACAATGGTATAGCCGTATGCCCTGATATCTCCCTGCACACCCACGCTTTTCACGGGCAGCAGCGCAGCGAAGTACTGCCAGGGCCTTTCCATCTCCCCTCTATCAGATGAGGCGTCGATCTCCTCTTCCACTATGGCGCAGGCCTCTCTTACCAATTCCGTGGCTTCAGGTGTACATTCTCCCAATATTCTCACGGCCAGGCCTGGTCCTGGAAAAGGCTGCCTCTCTGCCACAGGCACGTCGAGGAAACGCGCAACCTTTCTAACCTCGTCCTTGTAGATATCCCGCAGCGGTTCAACCAGTTTCAGGTCCATATCCTTTGGCAGTGCGCCTACGTTATGATGCGATTTAATGGTGTCCCTAAGCCCTCCTCCGGACTCTATCCAATCCGGGGCGATCGTACCCTGGACCAGATATTCTGCCCCCTCTTCCTTGGCGATTTTCTCGAAGTTGCGTATGAATTTCTCTCCGATGATCCGCCTCTTCTCCTCAGGTTCTATGACACCCTTTAAGGCCTCGAGGTACTCATCCCCAGCCATGTAGATTCTGTAGTACACCCCGAGTTCGTGCAGCATATTTCCCACGAATTCAGTCTCGCCTTTTCTCATGAGACCCGTATCCACATACACGCCCACAAGTTTATCTCCCACAGCCCTACTGGCCAATACAGCTGCTACTGTGCTGTCCACACCACCAGAAACCCCTATGACCGCCTTACCGTCTATCTGCTGTCCGAGTTCGGTGATCTTTTCCTCAACGAATTTTTCTGGGTCGAACATTTATCGGGCTCCTATCTTGGATATAAAAGGCTGATTGTAGTTAATAATGATGTTGTTTTTCATTTTAATGTAAAACTTTCAGCATCAGCCAGCACTTTTCCCTCCATCCTTTTCCTATATTCTCTCAATCTCTTCTCTATTTCTTTATCCCCAACAGCCAGAATTTCCGTGGCAAGGAGTGCGGCGTTTTTTCCGTTGTCCAGCCCCACGGCCCCCACAGGCACTCCAGGGGGCATTTGAAGTGTCGAAAGAACGGCATCCATGCTCAGTTCTCCACTGACAGGAACGCCTATCACGGGTTTTAGGGTATGGGAAGCAACAACGCCAGGTAAAGCCGCGGACAGCCCTGCAATGGCGATGATCACCTTCGCGTCCGTTCCCTCAGCGAGTTCCTTGACACGTCCAGGTGTTCTATGGGCCGAGGCGATCGTGATTTCATAATCCACCCCCAATTCATCCAAAACATTGGTGGCCTTCTCAGCAACGCCCGTATCGCTTTTACTGCCCAAAATTATCAGTACTTCCATGGGAATCAACAAGGAAATCATGGATCAATTCGAGATATTCGTATGTTTTAATCAAGATTTCATGATGGCGAGCAGGAACAGAAGCAGCGCTATAACAGCCCCGATTATGGCGGCGAGTATAACATATACAGCCTCAATAACCACATCGGCCACAAGAATATTCGCGTCACCACCTGGTATCATATTGCTCATTCCTGCTAGATAAACCCATAATATACCGATAATCAAGCCCAGAACTATCAATCCTGCACCAATTTTTCTGCTTTTTCCTGCACCAAAATACGCTGTGAAAATCCCTGCGATCAAGGTACATAGAGCAAAGACCAGTAGTAGAATGGTCAAGAAGTTCCAAATGTCTAAATCCATTCATTCACCTCTCAAAATTTTATGCCAGTTAGCGTTTTTGTGTCGATCACACCAGGTATCGTGCGGATCTTATCAACAACAATTTGACCCAGTAAATTGAAGTTCCTGGCTTCCAGTTTCGCGATGAGATCGTACTCTCCAAACAAGGGGTGCAATTCTACAATTTCCTTGATATTCTTCAGTTCGTTGAATACCTCATGTTCCTTTGCCGGGGCAGTGCTTATCAGTACAAAACCTATGGCCATCGGTTCACCCACACGGTTAAAGTCATGGGGATGTATAAATCTTTCTATATTTTTCGAAACTTTTATATCCAACCATACTGTTTTAGTAGATTTAGGGAGCTATCTCCATGAATGTCAAGAACATATTGGTTCTTCTTACCGCGCAATTGTTCGTATTCAGTCTAACGATTGGCATAGCAATTGCTGGGAGCGAGAACAGCCCTGAGGTGGACGACACTATTGGCGAAACCGATAATCCTGAAAGGAAATTTCGGGATATAGCTGCTGCTTGGTTCAAAGAGAGTGAAGTTGATGAGAATTTAACGATAATATCCTTGAAATTGGCAGGTTCTCCCCCAGGTCTTATGGATCTGGCCAACAATCCCGAAACATCCACTTTTGATTATGAGGTCTACTTTGATGTGGAAGGGACAGGTTATGCGGTTTGTGCGATAATTCAATATGCTGCGTCCATTGGCGCAGGGACTCCCATAGGGGGTGTGTACAGCACCGAAGGACAATGGGTATGGGAGCTTCGTGAGGTGACGTACGACGCCAATACCGATATCATTCAGTCCGAGACTTCAATTGGGGGGGTGGAAGCCAGCGATTATCACTCGGATACGGTTATTCTGGAGTGGACCGTGGATAAGGAGACCATAGGTATACAATCGGGCTATGGGGGCAGAGGGCAAGCACTTGTCAATACCTGGGCAGCAATATGGAACGCCGACGATCATTCACCTGATTCAGAGCGTAACCCTGAAGACGCATGGGACTATGCGCATACCCACTTTACCTATCCAGGTCTCCCATATCAAATCACTGGTGTAGGTGGTGTTGATTACAACATTATCCTATCTTGTAGCGAACCTTTAAAGGAAACCTATGGCGGCACCCCTGTAAAATTCCTTGTATCGGCTTTCAATGATGGGACACATGACTTTCTAGTGGACTTCACTTTCCTCCCCAGTGATGAAACCTGGTCGATTGAGCTGAGCCCGAACAGTACGACCATCAACCAAGGTAACACGAGAACCATCTCAGTTACAGTCACCCCGCCGAAGAATGTGAAGAACGGCACATTATTTGCCGTTCTGATTGGGGGAGAAATTCACGAGGTCGATGGTGACGATACCGTGGATATTCTTGAACCTTTGATTTTGACGGCAATCGGTTTGGAAAACCCGAATGGGACCGGTGAAGATAGCATATGGGACATCCTAATGGATAACTTGGCGATAATCGTGGGAGTCATTGCCATTGTTGTGGTCGCGGTGGTCGTTTTGGCCGTTCTGATAAGGAGATGATTTTCAGCAGTAAAGTTCATTTTAGAAAACGATTTTATACCGGTACGGATACGATATTGGAGGAAGAAACTTGAGGATAGACCCTTGGTCATCTGTGCAATACGAGGACTATACACGGCTGAGAGACGAGTTCGGCATACAACCTTTTGATCCCGTCGGTCTGCCTAAACCGTGCAAGCTAATGCGGAGAGGTGCGATCTTCGGGCACAGAGGCTTCGAGCTGATAAAGGATGCGATACTGAACAGAAAACGCTTTGTGATACTTACCGGCTTGATGCCGTCGGGCAACATGCATATTGGTAACAAGATGGTCATAGACCAGGTTATTTACTACCAATCTGTAGGGGCTGAGGTTTTTGTTGCCGTGGCAGATATTGAAGCCTACGCCACAAGGAATGTCAGCCTAAAGGAGGCCCGGAGAATGGCCATAGAGAGCTATATCCTCAATTACATAGCACTGGGCCTCGAGCCTGATGATTGCGAAATATATTTTCAATCGCAAAGGCCGGCTGTGAAGGATTTGGCCTATACCATGGGCAAGAAGGTAAATTGGTCGGAGATTAGGGCCATATACGGCTTCGAGGATTCCACCAATATGGCCCATGTTTTTGCACCTTTGATTCAGGTAGGAGACATAATTCATGTTCAACTGGAAAAGTATGGGGGACCGAGACCTACTCTGGTGCCTGTGGGTGTGGACCAGGACCCGCACATCAGGCTGACCAGAAACCTGGCCTCATCCTTTAGATTTTTCAGTGTAAAGGAGGTCAATAATTCACATTTAGGGATTTTCGTGAAAGGAGATGACAATGTTAAGGAACTTCTAGATGCTGCAGAGGATACGCTGTCTGAGAAAGGGTACAAAGAGTTCGATGTGAACTATGCGTATAAAGCGCTGTACATCAAGGACGCTAATAAAGAGGATATCACAGGCATAGATGCATCGCTGATACCAATAGAACTTAAGTACGATGGCTACGGTTTTTATCCCCCGTCCTCGGTGTACAATACCTTTATGTCAGGCCTTACGGGGGGTAAGATGTCATCCTCGATTCCGGAGAGCGTGATCATGCTCAATGACGATCCCAAGGAAGGTGCTAAAAAGGTCAAGAACGCAAAGACAGGTGGTGCGATATCCTTGGAAGAGCAGAGGAAAAACGGGGGGAAACCTGAGGAATGCACGGTTTACGAGCTGCTTTTATATCACTTGATTGAGGATGATGACGAGATGAAGGGCATTTATGAAACATGCAAAAACGGTGATAGGATGTGCGGCGATTGCAAGAACTATGCCGCGCAATTGATGGAGGCTTTCCTTGCAGATTTGGCAGGGAAAAGGAAAGCTGCAAAGAACAGGATAGACAGGTATGTGGTGCGGGAGTAGTAGGAGCTTTTTATCACAGTTGCTATTTCTTGCGTTTTTTGAAAAATACCAATAATACGATCATGATGATCAGGATAACCAGTAGAATCACCCAGAGGATATCCTTTATTTTGTCCAGCCATCCCCGGTGTTGTCCATTTCCCTCATCTTCAACGGTTTCACCTGCTGCATATTCATAATACGCCAGTAAAGCGGTAGTGTTCAGGCTACCATCTGTAAATACCTCCCTCTTCACGATGTTGCCCACCATCTCGCTATGGTATACCACAACATACGTACCATCGGTATCCATCTCCTCATCATCCTGCACGATTCTAAGGGTTGTGAAGGTGGTTTCAGTCCAGTTTACAGGTGCATTTGCCAGGAAATATCCGTCATAATCGGCCAAGAATACCTTCACATTTTCTGTCCCAGTGCAATGGAAGTAGAAGGTTTTGCTTTCATTGTACATAGTTGAAGAAACCGATGTTGCATTCATGATTGTTATGGAGACATTCTGATTTACGGTTTGGTTCCATTTTTCCCCTGACTCGATGGGAAATGCGTAGAAATCCATAAAGGGGTCATATTCAATAATTTTTTCCAAGGTGTAATTTTCATGACCATATTCATAGCGCATATATGTGGTTTCTTCGGAGGAGACCAGCGATTGGTTGTCTCTTGTCACTCTTCTTGTGTCCCATATCGACACATTGATGTGGCCGTATTCAACAGAATCTTCCAAGATGATTTGGACATAGGAAACATCAAAGTTAGGATGCAGAGTGCCGTTGTCATCGAAAATGTATCCCTCCCCGGTCACATAAGTTGTCATATAGTTGTGGTTAGGGTTGCCTTCGATAGTCAAGTTGTATATCCATAAATCGTATACGCGCCAGGTTGGGGCCTCTACGGGCTGCCCCATCGTTGATTCGGAAGCAATGAAGGAGGACAAGAATATCAGGGTTAAAATCACGATGGTGTCCAAAGCCTTTTTCATATACTTGTCCATGGATAGCGAAATATGAAGTTCATATAAAAAGATTGTTCAGATTTTTGTATATATCATTTGTGCGAATTCAAAGGAAAATATTTAAAACACGGCATCCTTTTAGGGCTTCAAGAAGTGGTTCAGGTGAGCGAGAAGATCATAGACGAGCTCAGCAATGCTGAAAAGAGATTCCTATTGGTTTTGAAGGAGCTCGGTGAGGCGAGCCCAGATGATGTGATGAAGGCGGAGGAATTCTCCCAGCTTGTGGAGGTAATGAACGCTGCATCATGGCTCCAGTCAAAGAAGCTCGTGATAATGGATGAAAAGGTCAGGAACTTTTATTACCTGGCAAAAAAGCAGTTGGCACAGAAAGAACTTCCCGAGAGAAGGGCTCTCAGGATATTGAAGAAAAACCGGGGCACTGCGGATATAGAAATGCTGAGGAAGAGCAGCAAGTTGAAACCACGGGAGGTTCAGTTGGCCATAGGATGGATGAAGAGAAAGGGTTGGGCAGAGATATCCAAAAGAGATGGCAAAACGATGCTGGAAATGACCGATAAGGGGAAAACAGCCTTTGATAAAAAAGGGGATGATGAAAAGCTGATCGAGCTTTTAAGCAAAGGAGAACTCTCGGAGGATGAAGTGAATCTAGAGGTCGTCAAAACCCTCCTGTCAAGGCAGGACATAGTTAAAGAAAGGAGTGTGGTGCTGAGATCCATTAAACTCACTGATTTGGGTAGAAAAATATCATCCATGCCCTTGGAGCTCAGAGAGCAGGTGTCCCAACTCACGCGAGAATTACTGCAAACTGGCAAATGGAAGGAGGTAGAGCTTAGAAGGTACGACGTTGAAACCTTTGCCCCAAAGGTTGTAGGAGGCACATCACATCCCATGCAGCGGATGATCAATGAGATAAGGGACATTTTCCTACAGATGGGCTTCACGGAGATCGAAACCGACTTCATCCACTCATGCTTTTGGAACATGGATGCGCTTTTCATTCCCCAGGATCATCCAGCAAGAGATGCACAGGATACATTTTACTTGAAAGCACCGGCCCGCCTA
Organism: uncultured Thermoplasmata archaeon; assembly: GCA_965371185.1. Taxonomy (GTDB): domain Archaea; phylum Thermoplasmatota; class Thermoplasmata. Next base: position 16,240 of record CBDUXN010000040.1, on the reverse strand, counting down.
AAACTGGATGAAAACATGGTGAAAAAAATCAAAGATATGCATGAACACGGAGGCGAGCTACCATCGAGGGGATGGGATTACAGATGGGATGTAAAGGAGGCTGAGAAGGCGATTCTCAGAACACATACGACGGTGAACACGATAAAATATCTATCAGAGCATCCTGAGCCGCCGGTGAAGGTGTTTTCAATTGGCAGAGTTTTCAGGAGGGAGGCGTTGGACTCCACACATCTGCCCGAGTTCCAACAGATAGAGGGCATAGTCATGGAGGAAGGAGCCAATCTTAGGATGCTCATCGGAATTTTAACCGAGTTCTACAAGAAAATTGGGTTTGAAAAGATCAGAATTCGACCCGGTTATTTCCCTTATACTGAGCCGAGCTTGGAGGTGGAGATAAAATGGGGTGATAAATGGCTCGAGTTCGGCGGTGCAGGCATTTTTAGACCTGAAGTAACCCATCCTTTTGGAGTGAAGCACCCCGTACTGGCATGGGGGCTTGGCTTGGAGAGGCTTGTGATGTTGAAGCACAACATAAAAGACATTCGCAGCCTGTATTTCAACGATATCGATTGGCTTCGGAACGCGCCTCTAATTTAGAACTTTCTCTCAAAACCGGTTCCGCTACTTTTCTTGCACTCAAGGCATATTCCATGCTCACCATCATAGCAAGATCTGCAAACCACCCTACCACATACTGGACAGGATAGAATCGCAGGTTTATTGCATCGATGACAAAGCCCAATAACGCTCATACCGCACCTGCATAGTTAATATCTGCTATAATAGTTTTCCTTTCAGAAAATCTTTTGAGGGAGGAGAACATTACATTTAAGAGGTGTATAGATGCAAACATTTGACATAAAGAGAGGCCATTACAAGAATTTAGAGAACGAAGGGCTAGAGAAGATCATGGTGGAGATCTTTGGGGAGGTTGAAAAAGAGGGGGACAAGTACAAGGCAAACTATGGCGCAATGAAGCCTATAACCGCATGGCTGAAGAGCAAAAAGGAGCTGTGTGTGGACATAGTCACAGAAAGGGATGTGAACGATGAAACCGCCATGAAAACCATCAGGGCAAAGAACGATTTTCTTCACAATGCAACCGGCTATACTGGAAAAGAACGCACAAAGAGGCTCCAGAAAAAGGCCAAGAAAGGAAAGCTTTGAGTCATTTTGACCGGGGCTTTGGAATGTAAGGTTGACCTAGGGTACCCTGAAGGAATATCAGATCTGCTCCATAAGTCCCATGAAGTGGTCTCTCATCTTGGTGGCTTCCTCGGGGGTATAGAACCCCTCCTTGGGATCGGTTAGGGCGTGTAGCAGTTTTTTCAGCTTCCCAACCGTGGGATTAAGGAACTCCATGCCGATTTCGTCGATTTTACGTCGGATTATCGGCATGCCCTCCTCCTGTCCACCACGCTTGTCGCAGAAATCGTCTATCATCTCGTCTAGAATGGTTGTGGTAGAGGGCTTTATCTTTCTCACTTTTACCCGCTTTGGGGTGAGGGAAGGTGCCTTTCTGCTGTGTTCTTCAATCAATGCCTGCCCCATCATACGGAACGCCAAAGCAGCATTGTCACCGGTCTTTGCGCTTGTGTAACAGTAATCCACTCCCAACTCCTGTGCCACAGTATTGATCTCCTCCTCGGTTATTTTCTGCTCCTTCTTTAAATCACACTTGTTTACCAAAAGAATGAAGGGAACTTCACCCGCTTCTTTGGTCAGTGTCTTCGCCCAGTTCTTGGTATGCACCAAGGTATCAGGACGGGTGATATCACAGACCAAAAAAGCGCCAGTGGTTCCTTTGTACGCTGTTGCTTTAACAGCGGTAAATGTATGTTGTCCAAGTACATCCCATATCGTAAGCTTGATATGATAGCTGATGTTCAGGTCAGATTCCCTTATGATCAAATTCTTTTTCGTTATCTTCGTTCCAATCGTAGCTATGTAGGAGTCATCGAATATGTCATTTACATATCTCCTGATCAGGCTGGTTTTACCTACAGCGGCATCTCCTAACAGACAAATTTTTTTAACCATTGTAATCTTGCTCAAATACCCACCTCGGTACGAAAGGGAAATGGTATTTGAAGGAAAAAAGCTTTTGTGTAGCGCGGCATTTCAAGGGATCAACTCGGTTATTTATTTCAGTTACGATTGTATGACATCTTTCCAGCTGTCCTCATTCCAGCGGTCATAATGAAATGATGATGTGTATGAATTTCGTCACTCAGATCATCCGAAATAGTTCAACTCCTCCTTCTGCGACTCCTGGATGGACTCCTCGAGATCTTTGAGTTTGGAGGTCATGCGGTCTATTTCTTTCGCCTTCTTTTCGAGCTCTTGAAAATCGATTTTCAAGTCAAGGATCTTGATCAGAACCTCCAACACCGCCTGAGCAGCTTTCGGATCTGCGAAGTAGCCTGAGGTCTCTCCCATGAGGCATACGCTCTCCATGCCCATCAACTTGCCAAGGCCGAGTAATAGCCCACTGGCCCCAACAATTCCACTTCCTGGCTCACCCTTAGGGAATGTAATGCCGTAATCTTTCATTTTTTCTACCAGTTCTTTACTCGTTGTTGCACCAAGCACTCTCGGGTTTTTTACAACCCTTCCCAAGCCGTATCCTCCTAGGGTGAAGACATTTATGACCCCAAAATTCTTGGCAAGTTCCAATATTTTGCTGGCCAACTCGTACTGTCCTTCAGGTGTCATGCCCTGATAATCACCAACAAGAATGATCAGGTCATTTCCGTTCTCGTTTGACGATTTCACATAGTGCAATTCATTGTTGACAAGCCTTACGGTCCCATCGTCCCCGACAATTACCTGAGGAGGAAAATGTTTCGAATAGACATCAGCAAATTTTTCGGCATGCAGTTCATCTATGAGATGTTCAGCAGCCAATTTACCCACATTGCCTACGCCAGGTAGACCTTCTATAAGTATGGGGTCCTTAATATCTGGCTTTTGAATGTAGTTGATTATCACCTCGTCCATGAAATCGCTCTCCTTTTACGTTTTTTATATTGATTCTTTACTATCCCTCATATCAATTCTTTTCAGCCTTCTTCTGTAACTGCCGAACCTGTCCTGAGGAGAGAAGCGTGGTGGAACCGGCACGGAGGTTTCATTCCCACAGAAACAGATATCCTTCATGGTATATCTACCACATCTTTCGCATTTTCTTAACAGCGTACGCATTATTCCTTAAGCTCCCTATAATATTTCCCCTCCCCATGATGAGTTCCTATGTAGGCTATGGCCCTTTCCCCCGCCTTTCTCAGCTCTTCTTCGGCAATTTTATAGTCTGGTGCGTTGATCCTGATTCTGTATTTCGGTGCGCCGACATATTGAACTTCAAGAGCCACATTGTCGATGCTATCTCCTCGTTCGGCCTCAAGCAATGCATTTTTTATTTGTACTATGCCATCGGGAAGCGGGCATGTTAAGTCCAAATAACCGCTCAACTTAACGAAGGGGGGTGTGATGCTATCCACAGCCAGGTTTGATATCACCTTCACCCATTCCCCTTTAAATCCCTCCTCCTCCAGAACATTTGGATTTATCGCGCACTCCTCCAGGGCACTATACAGACTGCCATATTTTTCCACCAAATCATGGGTAAATTCCTCGTAACACCAATCTATACTTTTTCCGAGCTTCTCAGCGGCGATTTGGAGCAGTTTCCTGGCCCTCTGTTCATTTTTCCAGCTCTGGATCTTTTCCCTTCTCTGATGCTCATTTACCTGCTTTAGAGAAATATCAACATGTCCTTTGCTTTTATCAACTCGAAGAACCTTGCAAACCACCCTTTGCCTTTCTCTAATGTAGTCTCTAATATATTTTATCCAACCGGTGGCAACCTCGGTAATATGAATGAACCCTTCTTTATTCTCATATTCGTCAAGGGTAACGAATGCTCCGTAATTTTTTACGGTTTGGACAGTGCCGATAATGAGTTCTCCTTCCTCTGGGAAATCTTCGTTTCTCATCATTATTCTAACACTCCCAGGATCTCTCCCCGAACCTTCCCTTTTCCACCTGCGGGTTTTACCAGGGTTGCGCCGCACACATTGCATGTCACTGCTGTTGAGGGGTGACTGAAGACTATCTGGCCATTCTCCTCACCGCCGCAGTCCTGACATTTTACCCTAATAAATTGGCTTCGTTTTGTGGTCTTCTCGTCCAATCGTTCACCCCGTGAATTCGAATTTCTTGGCCCTTATACACGGCCTTTGGGAGGCTTTTTTGCATTCCTTACATCTGTATCTGAGATAAACTCGGGTCGTGGGTTTCTCCCTGCCTTCGGGCTTTGACCTGGGAAAACCCCCATATCCAGCGGTAACGCGCCTGAATCTCCGCTGGCCCCACTTTAGCTCACTGGCCTTTTTCTTTTTCACCTTCTCGATTTCGTGGAGGGTATGTCTCCCGCATGATCTGCAGTATGTTTTGATGCTCCTAGGCCTTTTCATAAATACTCACCTTGAAACGGTATCGGGAGTTATTGCACACCCACTATAAAAAGTTGTGGTATTTTTATTTATTGGATGGAATATCAGTCGTGCAAACGAGGCATAAATATTCAAAAAGAAACGCTAAAAACTTCATTTTATCGATAATTCATAAGAAACTTTCATATTCTACGAATTATATTCTCATTGGTATTTGAGGTGGGTTGATGTCCTGGAAGAAAGTGATTATAGTGATTTTCGCCATCATTATCCTTCTCAATGTTTTCTTAATCTACGTTCATAACTCTCAACCGGCATCGAGCAGTACCACAAACGATCTGAATGCTGTGGCCTGGAAACCGGATGACAGCTATGCACTCATAGTTGGGGACCATGGAACCGTTTTGAGATATGACGGTGAAACCTTCGTGGAAATGGATGGGCCAACCACCGAACGTCTATATGATGTTGCCTGGGCGCCGGATGGAAGACATGCGTTGATCGTTGGCGGGGAGGGGACTATACTACTGTTCAACAACTCTCAATTCGTGAATATAGATAGTTACACATATGACGCTCTATCTGGTGTGACATGGCAGAACAATACCGTAGCGTTCATTGTTGGAGGTTCCGGTACCGTCTTCAGATTGGAGGAGGAAAACCTAACGCTACTTCCCGCCCGCACTTCGAATAATCTCAAGGACATCGAGTGGTATCACAGAGGTGGTTACGGACTCATTGTTGGAGAGAACGGCGTGGTATTGAAAGAATACGGTACGCATTTTGAGGAGCTTCAGAGCAATACCGAAGCTCATCTAGGGAAAGTGTCATGGCGACCATTTAGTGTGCCTTATGGCGAGGCGTTGATAGTTGGTGAGGACGGCTCCGCAATAGTTTATAACGATGAAGGGTTTTTTATGCACCTCTCAACCGGTGTATCTAATTTACTGACCGACGTATCGTGGAAAAACGACGGTTCTTCGGCGTTGATTGTTGGTACTCAGGGCCTGCTATTAAAATTCGATGGTGAGGATTTTTCCAGGGAGTCAAGTGCCACGAACGGTTACATTGGAGGAGTGGACTGGAAAAATTTTGAAAACACGGCCATCATCGTCGGCGGAAACGGCGTTGTGCGAAAATATCCAAATTTATGGCTCGGGCCGGAGATGATAGGATTAATTTGGATCGGGGAGGTCTTCTTGGGATTGGGTGCAGCCACGATTTTGATATTCAATTATTTTTCCAATAAGAGGCGAAAAAAGGCTTTGGCCCAGAAAAAAGCGGAGACAAAGGTGAAAGGGGAAGTTAAGATCGCCTCAGCGATCAGTTATGACAACACCGATCTATTTTATAAGGTAAAAATTGAAAATAGAACCTCTTCTCCTATAAGTGATATAACGATCAAACCCTATCTATCTGAGGAGATATTCAGCCTTGACAAGGATAAAAAGAACATACCCTTGGTCAGGTCAAATTCTTCAAAAACCGTTATGTTTGGGATAAGGCCAGGTAGGGGACAGCGTGGTGATGCCGACGTGCTGGTCAGGGTGAACTATTACGATCCAGAGATCGATGGCTACAAGGAGAGGCTTCTAAAGCCAAAGGCGATAAAGATCATCTGGCCTGTTTTAAATGGTAAGGAGATAGGTGAAGAGGAATGGGAGAAGATAACCGGTTCACTCCTTAGGGCAGAGGAGACCATACCGGACATTCCTCTTTCAGGTGAGAAATGCACTGAATTCGCCTTAAATAAGGTTAAAGACGGTGAGATGCACATGCTGTCGCCTAAAGTGATAGAAGAAGGGGCTTATGAAGCAAGGGCAAGATACTACGCATTGGGGGATGATGGCAAGAAATACTGCGCAGAGCTAAGGATCGAAGCAAAAGAGAAGAATGAACCACCTTCCCATCTCAAAATTGATTTTTATGCTGAAAGTAGGGAATCTCTTTTAGGATTCTATTATATTATATTCGATAAAATCGATGAAGGGCTCCAGACCATAGAAAAGGATGTCACGATGCTGCGGCATATGGCCGATTTTAAATCCAGGATCAAGGACATCCAAAAAGAAATTGCGGAGCAAAAAACACCTCTCGTCTCAAAGGTACCAGGCCAAGCCAAAGGAGGGGTGGAACCCAAGCAGTATCTTTATGAAGAATTCGATAGATTAAGGGAGAGGATCGAAAGCATAGAAAAGGATAAGATCGGAGTGGATTCAGAGTTTAAGTCTCTTTATGAATTGGATGAGCTGTACAAAATATTGGCAGACGATCTGGTCAAGCGCAAGGTCGTGGACATCAAGATTGGAGAGGAGCAAGTAAAAAAGAAGCTTGACAAGAGGCACATAAGGGAGCTAAGACGCTTCAAGGAAGCCTATGATCTCCTTTGCGAGGCCGAGACATCCAGGGCCATTCTACCAAGAGAGGATTTTCCCGACTCTGCTAAAAAAGCGATTCTGCTGGTTTACTTCAACGCTGTGGAGGTCTATGTCAGAGAGAAACTGAAAGAGCTGATACCAAAGGGAGTAACGATACTGTTGGGTGAAGATCGCGGGCATATCAATACAAGAAAAAAGGATTGGGAGAAGAGTTGGTCTTCTCTCAGTCTAGGTAGTTGCATCCACATAATAAATAACAACAGATATATTTTTTTGAAGAATGAGGGGATATGGGATGAGAAGGTGGGGACCTTGATGCATCAGGTCAGGGAGCTGAGAAACACGGTGGCGCATCCCTCGAAAAAGAATCCGGACCCAAGACTGGTTCGAAAGAAGGTCTATGCACTTCTTTCAGAGCTGCCTGAGGTATTGAAATCAAAGAGGTAGGGTGGGCATATTACCTTCAGATCCTCTGTTAGAGTCATCATTTTTTACCCAAGATGCCGGCCAATTTTTCCCCGGTATTTTTATCCGTGATCAATCGAAATTTGTCTTTATTCTCGATATAGATCTGAGCGTTATCCCTGGCAATGTTGATACGTTTTATCTCATCCAATCCAATTTCTAAGTATTCCAGTCCGCCCATTTTCTTTGCCCTGTTTGATCTGGCAAGGACATACTGCCAGTCTCCCCCTCCCACCAATTCGTCGCCTACCAAACCTCCTGCCTGTCTACCAACTGCCCAATAACCAGGAGGAAATTCCCGAGGTTTTCGGAGGAACAACAGCCTTTTGTCGGTTACCGTGAACTCCCCCTCGCCTTCAAAATTCATGATGCCATGGAGCTTGCCTTTCTTTCTGGTGGCCCAGTTTAAACACATGCCGGTGAAAGTCTCTATCAGATGCTCATTTTTCATAAGTATGGGCTCGCCTTTATCGTTGTAGATCTTGCCTTCGCCTTCAACATCACCGATTTTCATGAAATGAACAACGGTATTCAGCCATAAGAACATTATGTAATGAACATGTCTCAACGCAGTTTGTCTAATAAGAAATAAAAGAACCATCAAAAAAAGAAGAGGTAGGAGAGATCACTCCCCCATAACATAAAATCTGTTCTATATATCATGCGGTCGCAGAGTCTTTCGATCGTTCATCTTTGCTCTCTGCTTTGCCTGTTTCAACGTTTCCTGGACATGTTCATTCAATGCATCATAGAAATCTGCCGAGACCCTGAAGTCTGTTCCAACAAGCTCTTTTACCTTAGATTTCCTTACTACCATGGGTATTCACCTCTGTTTTCCCTGAATGCCGTTTCGCCTATTAAACCTTTCTATCCCCATCAAAACGCCATTTTAACGATTTCTTAAAAATTACATAGACACGTACAGGAAGTTTTATTTTAATGTAATTTATTAGGGGGCAAAAGGCAAATAATGGCAGAATTTGGGCAATTTGCAGAAAAATAGCAAGAAACCATCCATATGCCGACGTAGCTCAGCCCGGTTTTGGGGCTTTCCTTACGGACAGCCCTGCACTGTTCTAAGCTACTAGCTTATCATCACTTGCCGACGTAGCTCAGCCCGGTAGAGCGGCTGACTTGTAACCCTCGACCCTTTGAAAAAGCGTCGACGGAAACCTGGGCCATAAATGGCCCTTGCGTTGCTGCGCAACGCTGGTTTTCCTCGCATCCTTCGGATGCTCGGCCCTTTAGCAAACATCGATGGAAACCGGTGGCGTGAACGCCACTCGCACATCATGTAAAAGATTGGTCGGGGGTAGGACATCAGCAGGTCGGGGGTTCAGATCCCTCCGTCGGCTCTTTTTTTTCTTCATTTTACTTTTTGGGCTATCGAATAACAATGCTATCGAATTTGAGATGCCCTTTATTTGGTCCAACTTTCATGGAAATTATGCAATGCTAAATAATAAGGCCTGGGATAATTTCCATTGCAGCGCACTTTAATGATAGTATTTGTAATACTAAAGTGCGCATTTTTATGAAAAAGCTGGGTGGGGATCCCTCCGTCGGCTCCATCTAATTTCTCATTAACACTCGGATGGGTAGCTTTTTTGTTAAAAACAATAATCATGGTAACAGAAGGGGGCTTATGTCCTTCACCCGACCCTTCTGTTGCTAAAAATCGACTATAAAAAATAGCTTTTTAGAGCCTTCATTTTGAGGATTTTAAGGCATTACCTCTGAGAGTTTCGTGGATATTTACCCATCCAGAAGGGGATTATAGGGCTTTTCATACAATTTGAGTGTTTACAGGGAAAATTGACAAACGGGCAGGCGGTTGTCCACAGGTAAATAGGGTAAAGTTCTTTAGATTTAAGTCCGTAACATTTGAGCCAACAGCTAGGTAGGGCAATCATTCGTCTAATTATTTTGATATTGTCCTAAGATTTGCAGTTGTTCGTATATCGGGGAAATAAATTATCTCAGCATTCTTTAATATTTTTAATATCAAATCTCTGTCGTCTACTGGATGAAGATCTATGTATTCTGTTGCGTGTTTTGCAGACATTTGTCCAAATTTTTCTACATTGTATGAAGAAAGGCGGAAAATTGATTTGTTGGGATATTTCCCTGTGCTATAGTTGCTTACCCAAAAGTTACAGAATGGCACTATAATCTCATCTTCAATAGGATCAGACCATCCTTTTGGTTCAACCTTCATCCCCTTAACATCAAAAGGTAAAGAACGGATTTTGGCCACATTCGTATGGATTTGGGCATCATTTTCATAAGCAGATTTCACTATATCAATCCAAAATCTGGAGATCGTTTCGTATTCAGGTAGCCCAGTACCCTGATTCTTTGCCCAAACCATATTCCAATAGTTCTCAACACCTCTAATCTTTTCCGCTAGAGAAGGGATCATTCCATCTGGAGTTGGTTTAAGGGTAAGAGTATCTTTTGTGTTTGAAATTTTGAGATGCCATTCTGTAGGTCCAAACCGACCCAATCTTGCACCAACCTCAATTTCTCCTTCCAAACTTCTCAGGGTCCTCCATGAAAATTCAGACATTCTACTCGCCTCCCTAAATACCTATTTATCTTCTTTTTTTGGCCGCTATCGTTTGTATTTTAAATACCTTACCGTTGCTATCTTATATAAATTTATATTAGCCTCCTATGCCCCACATATTCTGTTGATACAATTGGTGTGGCGATTGTCACTGAGCAGGGTTAAATAATTTCGCTTTTTGCATCGAAGGCGAAATATTGGATGGTGGGACAATCATCCAAAATAGGTATAGACGCAATTCACAGCGCATATACCTCCAAAACAGACTTATATCCGCAACTCATTGCGTATATAATGAGTTAGCCAAAATTTCTAATTCTCCTTCCCGGAGGAAAGGAAACCTGAACCACCAGAAACGGGCTTGGCTTCATTTAACCAGAAAACGAGAGGAAAAAACATGAACGAGATTGCTCCGCAACCCGGCATAACAACGGTTAAATGGCTTCACAGCGCGAAGACCCAAATTTTCAATAACAGTACGAGGAGGAGTTTCGTAAGAATAAGGCCTGGATAACTCATACACACCCGATACAAAAAATTAAATATTATCCTTATGTTAAAGAGGCATTAGTTAGGGACATGTATTTATCATACAATCCTTCATAGGTAGAGGAAAGGTGACTCACTCATGACAGGACATAAAATGGTAGAAATAGAGCTTCCGAATCTGTTGGTAAATCCTGAAAATGCACGGTTTGACCCAGTAGATAATCAGAGAGAAGCAATAAAACAATTGGTAAAAGAGCAGGAACAAAAGATATTCAATTTAGCGAAGGATATTGTAGAAGAAGGGCTTAATCCAGCGGAATTACCAATAATTGTTCCTGAGGTTGATTCTGTTGGTCAATACCGTATCATTGAGGGAAACCGACGTATAACCGCGATTAAACTGTTATCCACTCCCGAATTGCATGATATCTTAGAGAAAAAACAACAGAAAGAGCTGAAAAAAATCAAGAAGGAAATCAAAGTCCCTCTCCCATCAAAAATCAAATGTATCTTATATGATAAGGAATTGGAAACTAATAGGTGGGTAGAACTAAGACATATGGGAGAGCAAAATGGAGTTGGTACCGTAAGGTGGGATCTTCGACAACAAGAACGATTTAGACAAAAAATTGGAAAAGAACCTCAGAATCCTTATGCTGTACAGGTTATTAATTTTTTAAAGGTCGTCTATGACAATGAGGAAACCCAAAAAAAGTTAGATGATGTGCCTCTTTCAACGTTAACTCGTCTTTTAGAAGATAGAAATGTGAGGAAAATTGTTGGCGTGGAAAAGAAAGAGGGAAAATTGGCTACGACCTTGCCAGTTAGGGAAGTTGCTAAAGGATTAAAGAAAATAACCGATGATCTTACTGATGGTACTATTCATGTGAAAAATGTTTATACAAAACAAGACCGTGTGAGATATACTGGTACATTCACAGATAAGGATAAGCCTGACACTTCAAAAACTACTGGACAATGGCAAATTGAAAAATATAAGAAAACCAGTAAACAAAAAAAACCTAAAAAAAAGAAAAAACCTATGGCAAAATCAACAGACAGGAAGCAGCTTATTCCTGTTGCTTACACTGCTGAAATTAAAAATAACAAGATAAACAATCTTTTCCAGGAATTGAGAGGATTGTCTGTTGATGATTTCCCGCTATGCGGTTCTGTTGCTCTCAGAGTGATTTTGGAACTTTCTGTTGAGATGTATATTCATGAAAAAGGCATTAAACTGAAAAAGGGAAAGGATAAGTTAATCAATAAATTCAACAAAGTCGCTGAAGATTTTGAGGATAATAACATCATGACAAAAGCTGAATTAAAACCAATCAACCGAGCAATATCAAAAGAAACAAGTTTACTACATCCTAATACACTTCATGCTTATATCCATGACCTGATAGATTCACCAGCTCCAAACGATTTGAAAATAACCTGGGATATGATGGAGAAATTCTTCGGAAATATTTGGGAGCAATTAAAGTAGGAGAGAATATGCACTATCATTCCCCTTTAAGATATCCCGGCGGTAAATCAATGCTTACAAATTTTATGAAATTAGTTATTCAACAAAATGATTTGCATGACTGTACTTATGTTGAGCCATATGCAGGGGGAGCAGCAATAGCCATAGACCTCCTGTTTAGCGAATATGCCCGGAATATAATAATAAACGATTTGGATTATAGCATCTATTCTTTTTGGTACTCAGTGTTGAACCATGCCGATGAAATGTCTGAAATGATTACCGATACTCCTGTCACAATAAAAACATGGAACCAACAGAAAGAGATACATCAGAATACCCAGGACTATTCCAAATTAGAAGTGGGGTTCTCAACATTTTTCTTGAATCGCACTAATCGTTCTGGGATCATCGAAGGTGGCGTTATAGGTGGAAAAAATCAAAGTGGTAAGTGGAAAATGGATGTTAGGTATAATAAAGATGATTTGATTCAACGAATTCAGAGAATATCAAGATATAGAAAGCGTATTGAAATATTTAACATTGATGCTTGTCAATTGATTAACGAGCGACGTAATAAATTGTCTAGTAACACCCTATTTTATATTGACCCACCATATTATATTAAGGGAAAGGAGCTTTATCATCATCATTACGGACACAAGGACCATATCTATGTAAGAGATACAGTTAGAAATATTGATTCTCAGAAGTGGATATTGACATATGATGATATTCCCCCAATTTCTGAACTTTATGAAGATTATCGTCAAGTCAGATATTACTTGAGTTATACGGCTCAAAAAAAGAGAGTAGGAACAGAGATAATGATATTTGACGATGACCTTTCCATCCCACAAGTGAAGAATCCTGCATGTGTATCTTGAATGTTATCAATCCTTAATAACCTCTTATAATGTCTCTGTTTCATTCTATTGAACTTGCTATACCTCCTTGGTCAGATTCTAAATACGGAACTCCATCCTAAAGATACGAAACTGTTATTGAAAACTTCGCCAAGCCCCAGAATGGTCAGGAGAATTAGAAACTTCTCCGCTCCACACTCACTTCGTTCGTTGCGGTGCTCGACCCCGTTGCACTCTCGCCCTGCGGGCTCGGGTCGGCTAACAGGCGGGTATCTGGTTCCAGTGGTTACACCCCCTACACCCAAATTTGCTCGAAACACTGAGACATCGCCTCCGCAGACTTCAGATACCCGCCAGCCGTTATATGAAATCAGGGATGAGGATTATCTAAATACCTTATTTAAAAGAGCAAACTATCCCCCTTTGATACGGAAAGAAATATAAGACAGAATGACATTACTTACTTAGTAACTAACATATGAGGTATATGGATGAAAACATTGAACATAACCTTCGAAGATAAAGAATATAAAAGACTCCTGAAAGCAAAGAATGGTAAGAATTTGAATTGGCACGATTTTATTTTAACACTCTTAGAAAAAGAAGAAGATGGTGAGGGGAACCAATAATGGAGTGGATTGAACTTCGTAACGATATAAACGAGATATTTACAACTAAATCTGAAAAACTCGGTCTTAATCCAAAATTAGAATTACAGTTCATTGAGGATGCTCCGATTGATGGAGAATTTGTTTATGGTGAAGCATTTCCTAATGAAAATAGAGTTTGGTTAGAAGTAGTAGCGCCCGAGGCATCTGATGAGGAAATATTAGAAATCCTATGTCATGAACTGGTCCATCTCAAACATCCAGAATTGGATCATGATTCAAAGAATTTCGAAGCGATGGTGAAACAATACATGAAAGTATGATTAATAATGGTCATAAACTTCACTGTTCAGAAGAGGTTAGTAATATGTCGAAATCTCAATTAATAAAGGGCCCATATTACAAAATTGATGGGTTAGAACTATATCTTGCCGATTGCGTTGAATTCTTATCTCAATACCCAGAAAACTCTGTTGATATGATATTCGCTGATCCCCCTTACAACCTTTCTAATGGCGGTTTTACGTGCCATGCAGGAAAGCGAGTATCGGTTCACAAAGGGGCTTGGGACGTAAGCCAAGGAATAGAAAAAGACTTTGAGTTTCATATGGAATGGATTAGTCGCTGTAAGCGTGTATTAAAAGAAAATGGGACAATATGGATTAGTGGAACCTATCACTCGATATATGCTTGTGGATTTGCATTACAAACGCTTGGATACCATATTCTGAATGACATTGCATGGTTTAAACCGAATGCCTCACCCAATCTTAGTGGGAGATATTTTACTGCAAGCCACGAAACGCTTTTATGGGCTAGAAAAAGCGAGAAGGCAAAACACAAGTTCAACTATGAGGAAATGAAGATGGGGAAATGGCCAGTGGACCAATTAAAAAATCCAAACAAACAGATGCGATCGGTTTGGAGCATACCTACACCGAAGCCAATTGAGAAAAAATTCGGGAAACACCCAACTCAAAAGCCAATTGACCTATTGAAAAGAGTAGTCTTAGCCAGCACCGACGAAGGAGATCTTGTTTTAGACCCTTTCACAGGGAGTTCAACAACAGGATTGGCAGCATACCTGTATGGGCGTAGATTCATTGGAATAGACACTGAAAGAGAATTCTTAGATTTATCAATAAAACGAATAGAATACCTAAAAAAGAATATTGATAAAAAACGTAAACAAAAGACGCTATTTGACCACAAAGATAAGAAGAACGAGAACAAGCCATCTCGAACCATAGAGGGGTTCAAATGAAATACTCTACCATCTACAAAGAAAGTATTGGGTGTAATAACTCGGACGAGGTTTTCGATTATCTCATCAGTACTCTCAAAGAAGCGATAACGCGGTGGGACTATTTTATAAACTGGAGCAAAGTTCTTGGAAATATCGAGGATCTCGAAATTGATTTGAACACACTCAATTATCTGATAGGAAAAGACAACATTGAAGAGGAATTCAAGAAACTATTGAAACGCAACCCCACAATATATCGCACGATTCCAGCATTGATCGCTTGCAGACAAAAGGACTTCAAGATATTGACGAACTTTGAGCATGGAATTTTTGTTTATCAGGACTACACGTTCAAATATGACAAAGACCAACATCTGTCTGATGAAGAGATATCAAAAACCGTAGAATTTGCCAAGGGTATAGGCCTGTTAAATCTCCTTCAAACAAAGAAAATCAAAAACTGCGTAGATTATCTAATTGGAGTGGAAGTTGGCCTTGATTCAAATGGAAGAAAGAATCGTGGCGGTAAAATGATGGAAGATATTGTCGAATTCTATGTCAAAGACATGTGCGAAAGAAACGGATTCGAATATCTCAAAGAAGCCACCGCTCCCAAAGTTAAGGAAAAATGGGATAAAACAATGACGGTCGATAAATCATCCAGACGCATCGATTTCGTGATATTCAACGGGAAAGACCTCTACCTAATCGAAACAAACTTCTACACAGGCGGTGGTTCGAAACTCAAATCCACTGCTGGCGAATATAAAACAATGTTCGATTACTGGAAAAACGACGGTCATAAGTTTATTTGGATAACTGATGGATTTGGTTGGAAAACAACAAAAAGGCCACTGCAAGAAACCTTTGAACATATTGATTACATATTAAATCTGGATATGGTTTCAAAGAAAATATTGGAATTTACTGTCACTAATGACTTGTTGCATAAACCCCTTTTGACCTGATTTTCCACGCAATTTAAATGAGGTAGGGCGTCCTTCAGGTCAGTTAGCACATCCCCTGAGCCGAAGGACGCCCAAGGGGGGGAGTGCCTAGCTCGATTATGAGCTTGTCGGTGATACTTCGGAGGGGGGTGCGGGATGGGACCCCTATATGGATGGGAAAAAACAAAAGCAGAAAAGAAGAGTTAAACGGAAGAAGCCGAATTGGTCTCGCCGGAGGCCGGGTCGGCCCAAGAAGAAGAAATGGATGCCACCGCGAACAGGCCGTTCGGAATATGACAAATTCAGAGCCAACGAAGTCATGGATGTCGCAAATGAGATCCGCATGTTCGTGGAACGGGAGCGTATCCACGAGAAACAACCTGGTGGACCGGGGCGTCCACCAGCAAAGAAACGCGATATCCTCAAGTGCCTTCTTCTTTTGGAATACCTTAACTGCCGAATCCAGAAATCCCCTTCAATGCTTCTGATATACAAGGATATTCTCGAAATAGACCGGATACCAGCACCCCGAACACTCTACAAGTATCGGGCATTGCCGAGTATGACTGGAATCCTTGAACGCCTCCTGGGTAAATCTGCACATGAACTATGGACAAAGGAGACGATAGCAGCAACAGATGCCACCGGAAATCCTCATTGTAAAGGGAAAATCTGGAGGAAAGATCGTGACGATTTCAAAAAACATCGAGGATATGACAAGGCTCACTACATCGTGGGAATAAGAAG
>CBDUXN010000039.1:0-24598 GCA_965371185.1 uncultured Thermoplasmata archaeon | reverse complement strand
CAGACACATCTGGATCTAGCATTCTAGATAAAATATGGGGAAGCATTTCAACAAGTGTTACATCTATTCCTCTGTTTTTCAACATAGTAGCAGTTTCAATACCCATAAAACCACCACCAACTACCACCGCACGACTAACACCTTGATTTATGTGTTCTATTATCCCAAGAGCAGAATCCAGAGTACCCATAAAATGTACGCCATCGAGCTCTTGCCCTTCTATATTCTTTGGACTGATAGGTCTTGCACCAGCAGCAATTAGCAACTTGTCAAACTTAATACTCTTACCATTTGCAAGCTTGACTTCTTTATCATTTGGAGATATCTCTATTACTTCAGAATTCTTGATAAAGTTGGCATTAAGTTGATAATAGAACTGTTTGTCAAATCGAAAAATTGTAGGTTTATCTATTTCACCTCCGACTAAATTGGGAAGTGAACAAGGCGAATAGGCAGGATATTTCTCACGTGAGATGATAGTAATATCAGATGTTTTGTCAACATCACGTATCGCCCGGAGTGCACTTACTCCTGCACCGCCATTACCAATTATTACATAGTGCAATAAAATCTCCAACCTAACTTTATCATTTATGCTTCAATATATTCTGGAAGCTCAGATCCTCTAATCAGAGAAACAATTGTAGAATTATAAGGTGTTGGAATTCCTTTTGCTTTTCCATACTTAACAATTTTATCATTGATGAAACTTATTTCTGTTGGATTCTTTTTTTCTATGTCCACATGCATTGAAGTCCTATGATGCCCCGCCTTGTCAAGATAGCCCATACAGTGCTCCAAGAAACCTGACTCAAAGTAGATGCCATTTGCCTCCGCGACCTCAATTCCTTCACGCAATACTGCCTCAGCAAGCCCTCTAGTATCCTTAAATTCCATCATCTGTTTCATTGTTCTTCTCGTTAGAGCACATACCGGGCTTAATGCTGCATTAAGAATGATTTTCTCCCATTCATACTTCTTAATTTCCGGAGTAAAAGCAGTTTCCAAATCCGCGGCAGTAATAACCTCTGCAAGCTCTTTAGCCTTTTTTTCCGCAGATGGATCAATCATACCAATATAGTTTGGAGCGTTGAAAAACGACATCCTCACCTTCCCGTTATCAATGAGATTTCCAGCATAGTTAACAACAATTCTTAGAGTATTTTCTTTTCCAAAGACGTCTGCAATAAGATCCTCATTGTCCAGTCCATTTTGTAAAGCTATAAAAGTCATACCTGTTTTTACAACTGATTTCAAAATAGGTAAAATCTGCGGAAGAACAGATGCTTTTACAGAAATAAAAAGAAAATCGATATTCTTGTCACTCATTTCATCAATGCCATAGCAGATATTGCTATCTGAGAAAGGCACGTTCAAATCTTTAAAACCCGTAACAGAAAGACCACTTTTTTTTATCTCATCCATATGTGTTTTAAGGATATCTATAAGGGTGACATCATGACCTGCTTTTGCAAGATGGGCAGCCATAATACTTCCGACAGGACCTGCTCCTAAAATTCCAAATTTATATTTATTCAAGTTCACACCTCACTATTAAAACGTTCTCTTAATTTACGATGAAGTATTTTGCCTGTTGGGGTTCGAGGCATTTCTTCATCCTTAATGAATATAACTTTCTTGGGACGTTTGTAACCCGCCATCTTATCCTTACAATAGTCTTCAATCATTTTTTCACTAACTTTGGCATTTTTTCTTGGCACGACCACTGCAGTAACTTGTTCTCCCCACTTTTCATGATGCAATCCAATTATTGCAACATCAAAAACATCAGGATGGGAGCTTATGATTTCCTGTACCTCACTAGGATATACATGTTCACCGCCTGTGATAATCATGTTATCTTTTCGATCAACTATGTAATAGAAACCCTCTTCATCACGTTTGGCCAAATCACCCGCGCTGAACCATTCGCCTGTAAAAGAACTAGCTGTTTTTTCAGGCATCTTGTAATACTCATCAAAGAGCATAGGCCCGCGTGAATATAGCTCACCTATTTCACCGACGCCAACCTCATTTCCATTTTCATCCAATAATTTCACAGTGTCAGTTCCAACTGTTTCATAGCCTATTGAACCAAGCTTCCGCATTTGATCCTCGGGTTTAAGAAGGGTTACAAGTCCAGCCTCAGTTGAACCATATGCTTCATAGAGTTCAACACCTGGGAAGAATTTCATAATCTCTTTTTTCATGGTCTTTGTCACTGGTGCAGAAGAGCAGAGCAACTTGCGAATGGACTTTACATTTCGCTTCTTCGCCTTTTCAGATGCATTTAATATTAGGTTGTAATGCGTCGGAATAAGCGACATATAGGTTATCTTTTCTTCTTCAATTATTTCCAATATTTCATCAGCTCTAAAATGACGTGCTGGATGGATATAGGCAGTTCCACCCAAATACAAAAAGAGAAACGTATAGAATGTTGAATTTACATGATATAAAGGCATTACATTTATACACACATCATGCTCATTAAATCCAAAGTCAACTGCATTAATTAAAAAGAAGGCGATATAGGATTCATGGGAGCGAACGACCCCTTTAGGAATCCCTGTCGTCCCAGAAGTATAAAGAATAATCCATGGATCTTTACAGTCGATATCAACCTCAGGTTCTGTATCTGGAGAGTTTTCTATAAATTCTTCATACTCTTTGTATCCCTTTACTTCTTTTCCAACGACAACATAACGATCATCTGATACATTTTGTAGATCTTTTTTTATTGAATCGACTAACGGAGTAAATTCATTATGTACAATGAAAGCTTTTGCATCTGAATTATCCATTAAATTCAGTATCTCTTTACCAACAAATCTAAAATGTACCGGAACTATTACAATACCAGTTTTTGCTGCCGCTAAATAGGCTTCAACAATCTCAATACTGTTTTCCAATAAGACCGCGAACTTGTCTCCTTTTTTCAACCCAAGAGAGAGAAGACTGTGGGACAGCTTGTTGACTCTTTTGTTTAACTCAAGATAAGTAAAACTTCTATCTTTATCTTTCAAGACTACGTGGTTTGGAAATTTCTTCGCATTCATTTTAACCATTTGCCCAAGGTTTAACCAGCAGGCCATCATTTCCTCCTCCGTTCAGTTTTAATATTCATTTTTCCCCTTCAAGTTGCTCAATAAAAGCTTCAATATTTGTTATGAATTGCTCATCAGAGAGACATCTAAGATCATTTATATCTCCATTTACAACAAGGCTTGGTACACCAGTTTCCTTCTCAAGTCTTTGTGGCATACCATAACGACTATTTGTATTATTAGCACAGGTTTTTGAATCATGGTAGATTATGCCATCTATTTTAAAGAAATCAATCATTTTTTTCAGATATTTCTCTTTAACTTCATCTGCTCTTGCGATAAACAGTTCAGTGTATGCTTTTGCCATGCTTTCAAATGGATTTGATGCATTAAAATCTGTGAAGATCCAACTGTTACAATAAGTAGATGCAACAACACATGCTTTCTGATTGGCAAACAACTCAGAATGTGCTCTTAGCCTTCCCCAAATAGGCATACCATCCCAATAGAGTCGAAAACGTTCACCATCAACCGCTCCCTCATGATTCCTGACTCTCTCTTTCAACTCCTTTAATAATAACTTGTAGTAATCTATAGCTTTTTGAGTTCCTCTCAAAGCTACTGCAGGAGCCATTTGAATAGTTCCATCAAAAAATGTTAAAGGAGAGGGTATAACAGAAGCTGTATCTAGCACTTCTTTCCATAGATCAGAACACTCACGTGACAATTTTACTATATTTTTTAATTGATTTTTGTCAAATGTATTTCCAGAGATTTTTTCTAAGGGCTCAATCAAGTCTCTCATTTGTTGTGAAATGGATTCAATATGGCTCTCTGCTATATCATTTACACCTCTGTGAGTATGAATACCTAATAATGGGGCATTAAATTCATTTGCATAAAATCCCAGCCAGTCCTGAACATCTCTACACTGATTTGTATTAAAAACTAAGACGTCAGGTTTAGGAATACTTTCGATATCTTCATATGCTTTTGAAAGTGGGGTGATTTTCTTTAAATATGCGCCAATATCTGAGGTTAAATAAGAGCAAATTTCAGGAGAATAACCGATAGCATTAGCATAGGGGATAACATCAGTAGCTATTCTACTTGAACCTAACATTGCACCATGGTTCTCAGGAAAATAAACATAAAAACCTAAACTTCTTAGAATCTCAGCAGGTCCAACACTTGAACACCATGCTACCTTTTTGTCCTTATTTTTTACAGCAGAATCCAACTCATGATAGTAATCACTCATTAGTTGTCTCATTTCATTAGTTGCTTTGAACTTTTTTCGAGTTGGTTTTTTTTCTTCAGCGGTCATTTTTCCCCCAAATAAAAGACTGATTAGATAGCAAGTCCGAATAAAAATAGAACTTATTATCCTTTTTTGTTTTTTTCTATAAATTATATTAATTAATGCCAAAAATGAAATACAACTAAGCATTTTCATTTTTGAAAAATATGTCAAAGAATTACTTCGCAGGTATCGACGTAGGCACGTCATACATAAAAACAGTTGTTATTGATGATAAAAATGAAATCTTAGGATTTTCTATAGAAAAAACAGGACCAGATTTACTAAAATCAATAAATAACGCTTTTCAAGAAACAATTACTGCTTCAAAAATTTCTAGGAATGATATTAAAAAAATAACAGCAACAGGATTTGGAAGAAACAATGTTCCTTTCGCCAGTAGTATAAAAACAGAAATAAGCTCTCATGCTAAAGGTGCGTATCATTATTTTCCAAAAAAGATAACCATAATTGACATTGGAGGCCAGGATACAAAAATAATCAAAGTTGATACAAATGGAAAAACACTTGGTTTTAAGATGAACCGAAAATGTGCAGCAGGGACTGGTTCCTTTTTAGAGGAAATTGCATATAAACTAAATATCCCAACAAACGAAATGAATAAACTTGCCTCAAAATCTGACAAAGATACTGCTCTCAGCAGCTTCTGCACGGTTTTTGCATCTACTGAAATTCTTACTCGAATTAAAGAGGGAGAGAAAACAGAAGATATGATTAAGAGTGCTTTTGAATCTGTTGCCAGAAGAGTCATCGAGATGGATACATTAGATGGAACCGTGGTTATCACTGGTGGAGTAGTAGCTCATAATGATATGATTCTAAAAATTCTTAAAAAGTTAGTTGGAGAAGAAATTTTAATACCTCCTAACCCACAATTAAGTGGAGCTTTTGGAGCAGCCTTGTTTGCTAAAAATAATAGGTAGTTTTCATGTTTGATTATGATTTTCCGCCTTATAGACCGCCTAACGAGGCAGCTTCAGCTTTAATCCGTGCTTCTAGAGGGTGTCCTTGGAATAAATGTCTTTTTTGTACTATGTATAAAACCCTTAAGTTTCAGCCTCGATCAGTAGATGAAGTTAAAAAAGATGTGGATAAAGCAGTAGATATTTACAAAGGAGCTAAAACTATATTTATTGCAGATTCAGACAGTCTTGCTATGAAGAAAATAGATGAGATAATTCGGTACATAAAACTGAATTTTCCGGATGTTGAAAGAATAACCTCATACGCTCGAGCAAAGACATTAATGAAATTAGGATCTGAACGTTTGAAAGAAATAAAAGAAGCAGGTCTTACCCGAGTACATGTTGGATTAGAATCTGGGGATAAAAAGACACTTGAATTTATGCAAAAAGGTGCAACACCTGAAGAAATGATCGCTGGAGGGAAAGCTGCCAAAGATGCAGATTTAGATCTATCATTCTATATTCTTATTGGAGCCGGGGGCAAGGATCGGCTTAAAGAACATGCTATTGAGTCAGCTAAGGTATGTAATAAGGTGAACCCTGATTTCATAAGACTTAGAACCTTGGTTGTACAACGTGGTTCTCTTCTTGAAGAGAAGATGAATTCTGGTCAATATAAACCAACTTCGCCAGTTGAAAAATTACAAGAAGTCAAGCTATTTATTGAGAATCTAAACATAAATAAATGTGAACTCGCCTCTGACCATTTTACAAATTATATTTGGTTGGATGAAAAGATCGTTTACAGAGGAGTTTATGGAATTCTCCCTCAAGAAAAGCAGGATATGTTGGATATTCTGAATCAAACTTTAGATTTCCTCTCTGTTGCAGAAGGCGAAATAGTAGATGCAACAATTCTGTATGAAAGAGGTTTGATTCATTCCCTTTAAGTTAATTATCCGCCACTGATCGGAATAAAAAATAAGAGTTCATCATCGTTTTTTAATGTAGTATTAGTCCCATTTAATGCAGAAAGGGGTTTATCATTCACAAATATGCAAACATAGTCTGTAAGTTCATTAGATTTTGTGTATAGTTCTTTTTTTAATTTTGGATATTTATCGATTAGAAATCTAAGTAAATCTTCAAGAGTTGATCCATTTAAATCTATTTTTATTTCACTTTTACCAACAGCATCTGAAAATGGTCTGAGAAGTTTAATCTTAAGTTTCATCTTATCTTAATTTATTCTTCAAATTTTTCAGCAGTGATCTTTTTATCGGATAATTCAACATTTTTATCTTTAACAAGTTTATGTTTAATTTCTTTTAATTTAAGATAAAGGTAATAATCACTAGATATCACGAAAGGATGTTTTAGATTTCCTTTTTCAAATTCTTCTTTTAGCCCGTCTTTAATTTCATTAAAAAGCACATCTGCCGTTTTATCAATCACTAAATCAACAAAATCTTCAATATAAACATCATCTTTGTTTTCCTGGTTTTCAAACCAGTTTAATACTTCCTTTAAGATTTTGTCTTTCATTAATACTCTACCTTCTCACCAATTCCAATATCAGCTATTTATTTATAAATTTATTATCCCCCATAACGTACTAATTTGTTTTGTAATAAATTTACGTCAATTACCGATGTAATTTTAACAAAATATAGTAATTTGTTACAATAGAACCGGATTTTTACAAAATATACCATTTTTCACTACCATTGGTACGAATTTTAACAACAAGGTTTATATAATATTCCATTTATAATACTCTATGATGAGGCAATGGTAACAATAAGTCATATGGTTAACAAGCTTATAGAAGATAATATCTATTTGCAAGAGGCAATTGGAAAGGGGATAGCATCTTATGGTTCTGTGGCAAAACAACTTAAATCAGATATAGAAGATGAATTGAAAAAAGAGGTTGCACATTATGCGATCGTCGCTGCAATCCGTAGATATGCAGAAAAAATGAGCATTAAATTCCGAGATATTAAGTTTGACGTAAACACTTCCGAGGTAAATCTTAAGACAAATGTAATAGACATAAATGTCCTAAAGACACCATGCTTATTTGACAAATTAAAACGAATATATGATGTTATAAAATTTGAAAAAGGCGATATACTTCATATAATCTATGGAAGAAACTCTGTTAGCATTGTAACTAATGAGCGTTATAAAAAACAGATATACAAATTTTTACAATATGAAAAAATTTATAATATAGAAGACAACCTAGTCTCTTTATCCTTTACTATTGGAAAAACATTGGTAAACATACCTGGAGTACTATTTCAAATAGTTAGAAATTTTGCATGGGAAAATATCAACATAATCGAAGTAATTTCAATTGATTTAGAAATAACTTTCATTGTCGATGGAAGAGATGCAGTAAGAGGGTATAAAGCTCTTGAACGACTGATAACTACTACTTAAGTTAAAAATCCTCTGAGATTTGCTAAGTTACAGATCATAAGATTTTTAATAAAATCCCTAAATAGTAAAAGAAAATTAAAATTTTGAATAATTTGAAAAGTATTATGATACTATTATTACATCCTAAAGACACCAGGTTTCCAATCTGGTATCGGAGCATTTAGGGATGCAGAAACACCAAGTCCCAATACCATTCTTGTATCTACTGGATCGATTATTCCATCATCCCAAATCCTTGCTGTGCTATAGTAAGGATTTCCTTCTGTTTCATATTTTTTAATAATGGGGACTGTAATAGCCTTCTCTTCTTTTTTTGTGAGGTCCTTGCCTTTTCGCCATAGCTGATCTCGTTTTACAGTAAGAAGAACATTAGCTGCTTGTTCACCACCCATTACAGATATACGAGCATTTGGCCACATCCAAAGTTGTCTAGGTTGATATGCTCTGCCACACATTCCATAGTTACCTGCTCCAAAGGATCCACCTATTATCACAGTGAATTTTGGTACGTTAGCGGTAGCTACTGCGCTAACCATCTTAGCGCCATCTTTTGCAATACCACCTGCTTCGTACTTCCTTCCAACCATAAAACCAGTTATGTTTTGGAGAAAAACAAGTGGTATTTTACGTTGGCAACACACTTCTATGAAGTGAGATCCTTTAAGTGCAGACTCTGAAAACAAAACTCCATTGTTTGCAAGAATACCAACTGGATATCCCATTATTCTGGCAAACCCGCAGACAATTGTTTCACCATACAACGCCTTAAACTCATGAAACTTTGAACCATCAACAATTCTTGCAATAATTTCCCTAACATCAAAAGGTTCTCTTAGATTCTTTGATATTACTCCATAAATTTCTTTAATGTCGTATGCTGGTTCCTCAGGTTTTGAAATATCAAGATGTGTTTTCTCTGGCCTATTGAGGTTTTCGACAATATTTCGCGTTATATGAATTGCTTCTGTATCATCGTGAGCATAATGATCTGAGACTCCACTCTCTTTACAATGAACATCTGCACCACCTAAATCCTCAGAGCTCACCTCTTCACCAGTCGCTGCTTTTACCAGAGGAGGTCCACCAAGAAAGATTGTACCAGTTCCCTTAACAATAATAGTTTCATCAGACATCGCAGGAACATATGCTCCCCCAGCTGTACAAGATCCCATAACTGCTGAGATTTGAGGAATGCCCATAGATGACATAACTGCCTGGTTATAGAAAATTCTTCCAAAGTGTTCTCTGTCTGGGAATACTTCATCCTGCATTGGTAAAAAAGCGCCGCCAGAATCAACAAGATAAATACATGGGAGATTATTACGCATTGCTACTTCTTGCGCCCGCAAATGTTTTTTCACGGTCATAGGATAATATGTTCCGCCAGAAACAGTTGCATCATTTGCAACAATTACTACTTCGCGACCATGTATAATACCAACACCTGTAACAATACCTGCACAAGGTGCTTTATTATCGTACATATCAAATCCTGCTAAAGGATTAAATTCCATAAAAGGGGTATCTGGATCTAAAAGTACGTCAATTCTCTCACGAGCAAGCATCTTATTTCTTGATTTATGAAGTTTGATTTTTTCATCGCCACCGCCCTTTTGAGCCATAGCGATTTTTCCTTTCAAGTCATTAACAAGCATCTCATAGTGTTTAAAATTTTCCTTAAACTCTTTGCTTGATGTATCAATACTACTTTCAATAACATCCATTTATTAAGCCTCCTTTTTTGTAAGCTCGACAGTATCTTGCCCAATTTCTATTTGATCTTTTTCTTTAAAATTAACTTTCTGGACCTTGCCATCAAATGGAGCTCTAATTAAATATTCCATTTTCATGGCTTCTATGACCATTAGCACATCTCCTTTTTTCACAGACTCGCCTTTTTTCACTTTTACATTTACAACTTTACCAGAAATGGGTGAGCTAAGATCCCCTCTTTTTTTCTTCGTTTTTTTCATTCCAGTTAATTCCACAGGTTTAACTTTAAAGACTTCACCATCAACAAAAATATACTTTTCTTTTTCACCTTCAGTTATAACTGATTTGATAAATCTATCACCAATCTTTATCT
Source organism: uncultured Thermoplasmata archaeon (assembly GCA_965371185.1). Taxonomy (GTDB): domain Archaea; phylum Thermoplasmatota; class Thermoplasmata. The sequence goes on along the minus strand of CBDUXN010000039.1, from coordinate 14,791 downwards.
TAAGCTGACCCGGTTTAGTTTCCTCGGCTTCAACCCTGTACTCTGTATTATCATAAGTAATAAAATAATGATTTTTTCTACGTTCTATCGACACATTGTAAACATGATTTTCGTGTTCATAATTAATGAACAAATATCATACCCCCTTTCCTCCAACTCTCCATCTTCCAACATGTTTCCATGGGGAATGAGGGTCAGCTTCTTTGAACCTTACAATCTCTTGCTTTTTGGTATGCATTGAATCATAAACCGCTAGAGCTATAATTGCATCTATTGGTAATCCATCTTTTGCTTCTGTCCAATCTTTGAAATAATTGTCAATAAAATGAGTGGTAATGTTTCCTTTTTTAAATTCTTCATGCTCTACGACTTTTTTAAGAAATGAAATATTAGTAGTCACTCCCATAACTATATAACGTGATAATGCCCAAATCATCTTATTGATACTTTCCTCTCGGTTTTCAGCATATGTGACAAGTTTTGCAAGCATAGGATCATAATATGGTGTTACTTCCATTCCAGTATAAATCCCTGAGTCGTCTCTAACATAAGGTCCTTTAGGAGCTTCGACTTTTTCAAGAGTTCCGATACTTGGTAAAAAACCGTTTGCTGGATCTTCGGCATAGATACGGCATTCAATTGCATGACCTCGTTGAAATAAATCCTTTTGTTTAATTGTAAGTTTCTCGCCACTAGCAATTCTAAGTTGCCACTTTGCTAAGTCAATACCAGTTGTCATTTCAGTAATTGGATGCTCAACCTGCAATCGTGTGTTCATTTCCATAAAATAATAGTTAAGATCGCCATCGACCATGAACTCAACGGTTCCTGCATTGGTATAACCAACTGCTTTTGCTGTAGCAACAGCAGCTTTACCCATCTTTTGTCTTAACTGCTGGGTCATAACTGGTGAAGGTGTTTCCTCAATAATTTTTTGATGTCTTCGTTGAATAGAACATTCTCTTTCAAAAAGATGAATAACATTTCCATGTTCATCAGCAAGAATTTGAAATTCTATATGACGCGGTTTATCCAGATACTTTTCAAGAAAAACAGTATCATCACCAAAAGCTGATTTTGATTCCCGTTTAGCACTTTCTATTGATTCCTCTAAAAGATTCTCGGAATAAACAATCCTCATACCTTTTCCGCCGCCACCAGCAGCAGCTTTAACTAATAATGGGAAACCGATTTTCTTTCCTTCTTTAATAAGAGATGCTTTGTCTTGTTTATCTCCATGATAACCAGGAATCACCGGAACATCTGCTTTTTCCATAGTTTTTTTAGCTGCGATTTTGTCTCCCATCAAACTTATGACCTTAGGCGAAGGACCAATAAATTTGACATTAACATCATTACAGGATTGAGCAAAATCCGGATTCTCTGCAAGAAATCCATAACCAGGATGTATTGCTTCAGCTCCTGTGTCTTGTGCGATTTTTATTATTTTCGGGATATTAAGATAACTCTCTATGGGTGTTGGATCCCCTAAATTAACTGTTTCATCTGCAAGCTGAACATGAGGCGCATCCTTGTCAACCTTAGAGTAGATAGCAACAGTTTTAATGCCCATTTCTTGACAGGCCTTGATGATTCTTACCGCAATTTCTCCACGATTTGCTATGAGTACTTTCTTAAACAATAACTATCCACTCCACTTTGATTTTCTTTTTTCAAGAAAAGCATTTATTCCCTCTTGACCCTCATCAGACACTCTAAGTTCAGATATCTTGTTTACAGTATGTTCTTTGTATTTTTCTACGTCCATTTTTTCACATGCATCAACTAGTTTCTTCACTTCTTTTATAGCATTAGGTCCAGAAGATCGAAGCAACTCGACGTAATTCTGGATCCTTTCATCAATCTCATCCTCAGGTACAACATAGTCTATTAGACCTATTTCATTGGCGTATTCGGAGTTGAATCTTTCTCCGGTTATGAAAAGACGTTTCATATTTGACAAACCAATACGTCTAACAATATAAGTTGAAATCACAGCAGGTATTATACCAAGTTTTACCTCGCTAAAAGCAAATTTACAGTCAGGAATGGCAATTACAATATCACAAACAGCAAAAAGACCTAACCCACCACCAAATGCATGACCATTGACACGACCTATGACTGGTTTTGGACAGGAATATATCACTTCATAAAGATCTAATAAAAGTCTACTATCTTTGATATTTTCTTCCTTTGAATATTTGGCCATGCTTTTCATCCAATTAAGATCAGCGCCAGCACAAAATGATTTTCCTTTTCCAGTTAATATTATTATCCTAACTTTATCATCTTTACTTAATTCTTTAAAGCAAGAAGTTAATTCTTTCATAAGTTTTTCATTCATTGCATTATGGACTTCAGGTCTGTTAAGAATAACTGTAACAACGTCTTTATCTCTTTGAATTTCTATTGTTTCATATTTCATTACTGCTCCCCCAAGAAGCATTATTCGATGTTAAGTCCATGCTGACGATGTTTGGCAAAATAAATAAATCTTTCTAAAGTTTTAAACAATATTTAATAAAAAAAGCTTTTTTTCTTTAAAAATAAGAAGATGATCCTGACATTGTAAGCATCAAATATCAATCATTCTTGCGATTGTTTCCTTTCGTCGATAATCTGGCAAGAGCATTGGCGATACCTTATTCGTATCGATATTTGCTTCCATTAATTCAATATGATATCTCTTAATATGTTGAAGTGTGAGTTTTCCACGCTCGATTTCCTTTGCTTTCAGAGCAGCGTTCTTACCTGCACGTCTCCCGAACACTATGCACTCCAACAGTGAGTTACCCATTAATCTGTTACGTCCGTGAACACCACCTTCGACTTCACCAGCCCCATATAAGTTTGCAATTTTTGTCTCAGCTTTTTCATTGACCATTATCCCGCCGTTCTGAAAGTGTTGGGTTGGATAAACAAGGAGTGGTTCTATACTCATATCTATATCAAAGCGTTGATATTGTCTGTACATTGCTGGTAGTTTCTTTTGGATCGTACCTTCCCCATGTATGATGTCAATCATGGGTGTGTCAAGCCAAACACCATGTATACCAGTTGGTGTTTTTATTCCCTTATTTCCCTCGGTACATTCTTTAATTATCGCTGCAGATTCAACATCTCTAGTTTCGAGTTCATAGATGAATCTATCTCCATCGTTATTCACCAATTGTGCGCCTAGTCCCCTACATTTTTCTGTTACGAGAAGACCAACAATTTGTTCGGGAAAGGCTGCTCCTGTTGGATGGTATTGAATGTTATCCATGAAGATGACTGGATTGCCTGCTCGATATGCTATAACCAATCCGTCGGCTGTTGCGCCGTAATGGTTGGATGTTGGAAAATCTTGGACATGTAATCTCCCTGCACCACCCGTCGCAAGGATAGTGGTTTTAGCTCGGGCTATAAAATATTCTTCTGTCTCGAGATTATATAATATTGCACCTGTGCATTTCCCATCATCAGTCAAAAGCTCGATTGCAGGTGAGAACTCCATAATGTCTATGCCGCGATTTTTGACTTCATCCCGCAAAGTTTTCATTATCTCGCCGCCGGTGTAATCTCTAGCAGAATGTATTCTCTTTCTCGACGTGCCGCCACCGTGGATTGTAACCATAGTTCCATCACTCTCTTTATCGAACATAACGCCAAGGTCCTCGAGCCAAACAATTGCCTCTGGTGCGTCTCGAACCAAGACATTTACTAATTCTGGCGTGTTATCGAATCCACCACCACCAATCACGTCTAAGTAATGTTTAGATGGAGAGTCGTTCGGTTTATCTGCAGCCTGAATTCCACCTTGAGCCATCATTGTATTTGAATCACCAAATCGGAGTTTGGTTACTAACAAAACATTCGCGCCGTTCTCTTGAGCGATCAAAGCTGCTGAAGCTCCGGCACCACCCCCTCCGATTATAAGAACATCAATGTCGTAATCTATTTCTGAAATATCGAATTTGTTCGGATCGGTTTGGCTGTAAGCCTCAAACAAGTTGGCGATTTCATTTATCACTCTCTCTCCTTTATTAGGACCGATTTTAAGTTCTCTCAGAGTCCCTGGTTGGTAATCCGGATGGAATTTATTTAATAAATCATATTTCTCTTCCGATGTCAATAGAGATAACTCTTGCTTCATCCGTTTACCACGGGTTTCCTCCAAGCGATTTATTGAATCTATCATATCTTGAGTGTACATGTCTTTCACCTCTTACTCTCCTCGGGTTCTATGTCTCGTTCATTATACAATTTCTTAAGTGTCTGAATATCGGATTTCATCAGATTTTTAAGTTCTTTATCGAATTTACTCTCAGAAATTTCAGCAATTCTAACCTTAACATGCTCTGCCTTTGGTGCCATATGCTTGCCATACAACCGACGACAAAGTATCGCAATGTTATACTGCACAATCTCAGCCGGACATCGAGCTGCACATAACCCACACATGATACAATCGAATGATACGTCCGCAGCACTTGTGATGTCACCTCTGAGTGCGGCCTGCATATAGTCCATCACCTCTATATCTTGTGGACAAACTTTAGTGCAAGTATTGCAACTAACACATCTAGCAAGTTCAGGATATAATTTAAGGAGTGTACCACCTGCCGGTTTGAGTTCGTCTAAATTATAATTGGCTTTATTTGCAGGAAAAAACGGTATCTGGACCAGATACATGTTCTCCTCCGCTATGGTCTGACATGCAAGGCCCGATTGAAGCTTATAGTCATCTTTATATCTATAAACCGTCCCGCATGCACCACAGAAACCACCTCGACAGCCACAACCTCTTATATACCTATAACCTGCATATTCTATTGCCTTCATAATAGTTAGGCCATATGGAACTAGATATTTTTTCCCAATAATATATATCGGAATCATTTTTTTGTCTTTAGGCATGTTTTATCCTCCTTGGTTAAATATGCATCTATCATCGCATACAATTGATCATTTTTGAAACCTTTTTGTTCCATTGCACCTGCTGGGCATGCTCCAGCACAGGAACCGCAACCTTCGCACAGTGCGTCATTGATTTTAGCTATTTTCTTTTTTGGATTTTTTGGATCCTCAATTATCTCAATGGCACCATATTCGCACATGGGCCCACACAGTCCACATCCACTACACCTATCTTCATTTACAGTAGATGTTTGGGGATCAAGTTCTATCTTTCCCTGCAAGAGCGGTATCGCCGCTTTGACAGCTGCTCCCGATGCCTGAGCAACCGTATCAGGAATATCCTTTGGGGCTTGACTGCAACCAGCCAGGAATATCCCTCTGGTGGCAGTGTCGATTGGCCTCAGCTTGGGATGCGCTTCGTTAATAAACCCATTTGCATCTGTTGAAATCTTTAATTTTTTAGTGAGCTCCTTGATACCCTCGCTTGGGATTACTGCCATTGCGAGAACCACCATATCTGCTGCGATTTCGACGTTCTTACCTGTGAGGGTGTCCACACCCCAGACAATCATTTTATCTTTTCTTTCATCACGGAAGACTCTAGAGACCTTGCCCCTCAGATATATGACTCCCTCCTCCTCGATGGCCTGTTGCACAAATTCTTCATAGCCCTTTCCACCAGAGCGGATGTCAATATAGAAAACATAAGCCTGACCATCAGGAACCGCGTGTTTGTAAAGCTTTGCGTGTTTGGCGGTGTACATGCAGCAGATCTTGGAGCAATACGGCTTATAATGCTCTGGGTCTCGAGAACCAACGCATTGCACGAAGACTACTTCTTTGGGGACCTTACCATCCGAAGACCTCCTAATCTCGCCTAACGTTGGGCCAGAGGCAGATAGTAATCGCTCAAACTGCAACCCATTAACTACATCCTCATATTTCCCATATCCATACTCCCCAATCTCCTGAATGGGCAAAAGATTGTATCCAGTAGCTACAATAATTGTGCCAACTGTAAAATCTACATATTCAGGACGTTGATCGTAGTCGATTGCACCAGGTTCGCAAACATCCTTACACTTACTACATGCGAGGGGATGTAATCCAAGGCAAGTCTTATCATCTAAAACATAAGCTTGAGGCATTGCTTGTGGAAATGGCACATATATAGCCTTTCTAACACCAAGTCCTTCATCAAACTCATTGGGGACTACCACAGGGCAAACCTCAGCGCAGTCATTACAAGCAGTACATTTGTCAACATCTACATACCGTTGTTTCTTTTTCACTTTCACATTGAAATTCCCAATACTCCCATCAACCTCCACCACTTCAGCATAAGTCAATAACTCGATGTTTGGATGATTTCCAACTTCCATCATTTTAGGCGTGAGAATACATTGCGAGCAATCGAGTGTAGGAAAAGTCTCAGATAGTTGTGCCATGTGCCCCCCTATCGATGGATTCTTTTCAACCAAAATAACCTCGACACCAGCGTCAGCTATATCGAGCGCGGCCTGCATTCCGCTTATCCCACCTCCAATGACCATGCATTTTCTTGTTACAGGTACGCTGGCGGGTGTAAGGGCATCGTTGAGTTTGGCTTTTTCTATCAAGGATTTGATAATCTGTATAGCCTTTTCCGTGGCTTCTCCTTTGTTCTTATGAACCCAGCTACACTGCTCGCGAATATTAGCCACCTCGCATAGATATGGATTCAGGTCAGCCGCAGCTACAGCCTTACGAAACGTAATTTCATGGAGGCGAGGTGAGCATGCAGCAATTACAACTCCGCTTAGGTTTTTTTCTCGAATCGCGTCCTGTATCATATTCTGACCTGGCTCAGAACACATATACTTATAATTCTCAGCCAATGCCACTCCGTCAAGTCCGGCTATGGCTCGTGTCACCTCTTCTACATCAACAGTAGTAGCAATGTTTTTTCCGCAGTGGCATATGAACACGCCTATTGATGGTTTGGGGTTAGAAGGATTCATTGACCATCACCTTTGTTGATTTCGCCGTAACGTACCCCTTTAATGTAGACCAAATAGCAAATTCAGGACAAATGATTTCACAGAGGCCGCAGTTAAGGCAAGCATCTTCATCTTTCACTTGAGGAAAATAATATCCTTTAACATTAAGTTCGTTCGAAAACTCCAAAACCCCTCTTGGGCAGTACTTTATGCAATATCCACACCCTTTGCATCTATCACTCACTACATGGATCTTACCTTGGGGAATCTCTATTTTATCCGCACCAAACGGGGTTTGTGAGTACTTCATTTAGCGTCCCCCTTTGATAAGTAATCATGAATAGATTTTGCAGCAATTCTCCCTTCTCCAAGTGCAAGAATTACAGTTGCGCCACCGCTTATAGCATCCCCTCCTGCAGACACTCCCCCTATATTCGTATTCAGATTCTCGTCGACAACCAACACACCCTGTTTGTTTCTTTCCAATTCGGGTGCTCGATCCAGGAAGAGTCTATTGGGTCTGGATCCTAGGGCCTCTATGACCGTATCTAATTTCATGGTAAACTCGCTATCCTCGATCTTTATGGGTCTGGGGCGGCCGCTTTTATCAGGCTCGCCAAGCTTCATTTTAGCCAGTTCTATCCCTGTCACCCAGCCTTCTTCGTTGCCCAACACCCTTGTGGGGCTGATCAATTCCTTGAAGATTATTCCCTCCTCGAGTGCGTGTTGTACTTCTTCATTCCTAGCTGGCGATTCTCGTTTCGTCCTCCTATATAGGATATATACATTTTTCGCACTGAGTCTGAGGGCGCACCTGGCAGCATCCATCGCCACGTTTCCTGCCCCGATAACACCCACTTCATCTCCGCAAACGATCGGGGTATCTTGTTCTGGGAAATCGTAGGCCTTCATCAGATTTACCCGGATGAGAAACTCATTGGCCGAATAAACACCATTGAGTTTCTCCCCATCCATGCCTATAAACAGGGGGGCGCCCGCGCCTGTTCCAATGAAAATTGCATCGAAGCTCTCGCGCAATTCACTAAACTTTATGTTTTGTCCTATTATGTTATTGAGCTGGATATCCACTCCTATCTTCTTAATGTACGATAACTCATAGTCCACGATATCCTTAGGCAGACGAAAAGCGGGGATGCCGTATTGAAGCACTCCGCCTGCTTTGTGAAGCGCCTCGAACATAGTTACCTGATAACCGAATTTACGGAGGTCCACGGTACAACTAATGCCTGCGGGTCCTGAGCCTATCACTGCAACCTTTTCTGCTCTTTCCTCGATGTGAAATTCCTCGGTAATCCCATTTTTCATGGCCCAATCGGCTATGAACGCTTCCAACTTACCGATATTTACGCCGTTTTCCGTCTTTGCCAGTGGACAAACGCCTTCGCACTGGTCTTCCTGTGGACACACCCGCCCAGTGATCGCAGGGATTGGATTGTCCTCCTTAACGATTAGAAACGCCTCCTTAAATTTGCGTTCGGCAATCTTTCTTATCATCGCCTTGATCTTCAGGCGGACTGGACAGTTAATCTCGCATGGAGCGTGCTTGCACATAATACATCTCTGCGCCTCTGGCACAACCTCTTCCTCGTCATAACCGAACGGCACGGAGTGAAAATTTTCTATCCGCTCTTGGGCTGGCTGCTCTCGCATTGGGACACGAGTTCCACCAATATCTACCATTATTTCGTACCTCTTTTGTAATGTTCCATGGCTTGCTCCTCTTTTTCCTTAAACATATCCAGTCGATTCATTAACTCATCAAAGTTTACCTTATGCCCGTCAAATTCAGGTCCATCTATACAAGTGAATTTCATTTCGCCACCGATAAAAACGCGACACCCGCCGCACATGCCTGTGCCATCTATCATTATTGTGTTTAAGCTAACCACTGTTTTTACGCCATATGGCTCGGTCGTCTTGGCAACAAATTTCATCATAATCATTGGGCCTATTGCTATTACCCTGTCGACGGTTTTACTCTTTAGTATCTCTTCCAACGGTTCGGTCACAACGCCCTTACGTCCGTATGATCCGTCATCGGTGGTTACAATCAAATCATCGCAAATCGTCTTTATCTCATCCTCCCAAATCAATTTGTCCTTGGTTCTAGCACCGATTATAGTAATTACATGATTGCCAGCCGCTTTTAGGGCCTTGATAATGGGGTAGAGACATGCGATTCCGGTTCCGCCGCCGACGCAAACGGCAGTTCCGAATTTCTTGATTTCAGAAGGGTTGCCCAAAGGACCGACGATATCAGATACCGAGTCGCCTTTATCCAGCTTTCTCAATTCAGATGTGGTCTTTCCGACTGCTTTAATTATCATACTTACTAATCCTTTCTCTGGATCGCAATCAGTAATGGTCAGGGGTATCCTTTCGCCTTTGTCGTGAATCCTTAAAATCAAAAATTGGCCGGCTTTAAACTTTTTAGCTACTAAGGGTGCTTCGACCTCGACTAAAAAATCTTCTGGGTTAAGAGCTTCTTTACGAGTTATCGTGTGCTTCATTGCTTATCTTCCTCCTCTATGTAAGAGACTCGGATAGCGAAGTCTGGGCAAAGCATTTCACAGAGTCCGCAAATGGTGCAATCTTCTAGGGTTTTAACATACGGGGGGTTATATCCGCTGGGATTGGGCTCTTCGGCTATATCTAACACATCTGCCTGACAGACTTCTACGCAGATTTTGCATCCCTTGCATCGTTCATTTATTATGTGAATCTCGACTGTCATAAGATTATTTAATCCTCCTTTTTATCCACAAACTTTCCTATAATGACCTCGCTCTGAGACCTAAGATCGAGGTTTTCAGTGGGTTCGTATTGTTTCATTACTGAGTTATCGCTATAGAACCTCAATTGATCGGCTGCATCTCCAATTTTACTGGCAAATGTATAATACACCAAGCAAGGCGATACCACTTCGATCACTGATAGGGCTCGCTTTGAAAGGGCGTCGATAATCGAATACTTCAACCATCCTGCACGAAGTGGTGTCCATCGTGCAACATATACCGCCCCGCTTGATTTTACTAAATGAGGGATGTTGAATGGCAACTCAAAATCATTATCGGCAGATGCTCTCATGAATGGCGTCGTTGGAATGGCTCCGTTTTCCGTAATGCAATATATGATATTGTTAATATGAATCACGAGAAGATTCGCCCTTTTCTTTCCGATGTCAAGAAAATCTTTTGCACTAGATACAAGAAAATCGGCATTATTTGTGAATACGATTACCTTTAGATCCTGTTTTTTAGCTGCCAGGTCTGCTGCATAAGCAATTACATTGCCCTCAGTTGTTTCATGCGAACCGAAATTCAAGTACTCGGCAATCTTTCCTGTGCAACCGATGCCAGATACCACGCATATTTTATCCGGCTCTACGTTCATCTCTTCGACCGCCTGAACGAATGTATAAACAATTGTGCCGATTCCGCAGCCCGGACACCAAACAGATGGCATTGAATCTGGAGGAAAGAAAGAATCGATTGGATGTTGTCCTTTGCGACTTACTGCAGTTACATTGGTGCCACTCAATCCGCTTCCCTCCACACAAATCTTCCAACTATGATCTCTTTCTGATTTCTAAGGTCGAGATTCTCTGTTGGTTCGCGATGTTTTATAATCGAAGTCTCCTCATAAATCCCCATCCTATCGATTGTTTCCCCTGCGTTTTCTGTATTCATATAGTACATCAGACAGGGCGATATCACTTCAATAACGGAAAAGCCGTCTGCCGAAAGTGCATCTTTTATGGAAAACATGAGTCTCCGAACATGTAATTGTGTCCATCTTGCAACATATTCTGCGCCGCATGACTTTGCCAGGTGCGGTATATTAAACGGTGATACGTTTTTATCCTTAGATGAACCTTTCAAAAATGGAGTTCGGGGAAGGGCTTTATGCTCCATAAATATCCGATAGATGTAGTTGTTGATGTATAACACAACGATCCTAGCCCCTTTTTTTCCAGCTTTAATAAAATCGTCTATATTAGATGCGATGAAATCGGTGTCGTTTAAGAAGAGCACCACCTTTGTATCTGGTTTTTTAGCCGCTAAGTCTGCTGCATAAGTAATTACGTTGCTGTCGGTTATTTTATCTGACTTGAAGCTTAAGTAATGGTCAACCTTCCCTGTGCAACCGATGCCTGACGAGACTACATGTATTTTTTCAGCGTCAATATCCATTTTATTGACTGTCTGAACGAAGGTATTGACCACCATGCCTATTCCACAACCTGAACACCACCCAGAGGGTATTGAATCTGTGCGAAGCAGAGGATCTACCGGATGTCGTTTTTTCGTAATTCCTGTTTTATTCATTTTTCGTCATTTCTCCATTTAAATCAATCGTTTTTTCTCTAGCAAAGGTCGTGGATCGACATGATTAAGGTCGAAATTGCAGACATCACCACCTAATCCAAGTGCAATTGCCAAAAGTTGAGTAAAATATAACACTGGAATTCTAGTGAAACCTCTACTATTCATTTCCACATTTTTTTGGCGATAATCTAGATTAAAGGAGCACAATGGGCAGCCTACAACGATCGCCTCCGCACCCCTGGTAATTGAAGCATCAATAATCATTTTTGTCCGCTCAACCACTGGTTCGATATCATCGACGGTGTGATATGAGCCGCAACACTCGATCTTAAATGGACTTTCGACAGCCTCGCCACCTAAAGCCTCAATGAGATCTTCCATTACCCTCGGTGCTTCGATATCGTCTATTCCTATGCCTTCTGGTCGCAACAAAAGACAGCCATAATAAGGAGACAATTTCAGACCATTTAATGGCCTTTTAACCTTATCTTTAATCTCATCAAATCCGACTTCGTCTCTTAAGAACTCCAAAAAGTGCAATATGGAGACGTTGCCACTATAATCTTTTTCCTCGTCCAAGAAATTGTTGATGCGGTCCCTCTTTTCGGCATCTTCCAACATTATCCTATTGGTCTGTTTGAGCGTGTTATAGCACATTGCACATAATGTTATGACCTTATCAGCTCCACTCTCTGAAACTCTAATGAGGGTTCTCACTGGTGCTAGTTGAAGCATCAAATCATCGGCTGCCAGCGAATGAACTGTGCCGCAACAGTTCCAACGGGGTAATTCAACCATTTTATGGCCTAGTTTTTCTATTGATGCGATGGCAGGTATTTCGAAATTTTTAGCTGTTGTCTTTAATGTACACCCAGGATAATAACATAGCTCCATTTTTTTTCACTACCCCGTCATCTTCCTAAAATTACTAATCAGTGCTATTTGAGGTAAATTTTCGTCAATGTCTAATTCCGATGGTTCGACATAGTTGGTACTCTTCCTTAGAAGTAATAATCGGAGTGCCTCCATTACCTTTGCCAAATCTACACCTTTTGGACATCTAGAAGTGCATGTGAAACAAGAAGCACACAACCAAATGGTTTTAGAATTAAGCACATCACCAATCTGCCCAAGCTGAATTAGCCTTATAATCTGGTTTGGCAACAAATCCATTAAAGAAACCATGGGGCAACCAGCAGAACATTCTCCACATTGATAGCATGCTAAAACATTTTGCCCGCTGACATCTTCAACTTTTTTAATAATTGCATTTTGAACATCATTTCGAGATAGCTTTATTCTTTTTGCCAGTTGATCAGCGGAGGGAGAACGAGCAGAGTAGCTGACAGGTGCAGCCTTTTCTTCGGCAGAGGCTAGCTCCCAATATTTTAATTTTATCTTCAGATAGTCTATGCCCTCTTCACCAAAAAGGAGGTCCATATCCTCTAAAAAGTCAGTGACCAGCTGATCTTTAACTTTCACATATTCATATGTATATCGAAATTTACCACGAAATGGCTCCTTTGTTCTCTTGACAAAGCCTCTTTTATTTAAGCGGGAGAGCACAGTATTGACTGTGACGTAAGTAACTGTCATGCCTTCATTTCTGAGGGCTTTAAAGATTCCTCTGGCCGTGATGTTTCTTTCTCTGTGTAGCACTGATAGGATCCTTTTCTCGAGAGAACCTAACATTTTATCCCCATGTTATTACAGGTGTAATATTACACTTGTCTTATAAGTATTTCGACAAAATTAACAGAGTTGTGAGAAATTTGGTGATAAATTACTTTTTAATTTATTACAACTAATACATCCCCAGACTCGACCAAGTCACCCTCTGAAACCCTAATCTCACGAACCACTCCATCTATATTAGAGGTTATCTCGTTCTGCATTTTCATAGCCTCTAATACTATAATTGGGGACCCTATCTTAACAGAATCACCTTCTTTAATCTTGATTGAGATAACTCTCCCAGGCATCGGGGGATGAATAATACCTTCCCCTCCAGATATCTTATGAATCGACTTTCCGACCTTTATGTCTTCTGTTTCATCTGTTGCGTTATACCAGGATGGCCTTCCACGTCTCAGATTGCGAACCTCAACTGCGTGTTTATGACCATCGATTGATATATGTAGCCCTTCAAATCGGACCAGAAATTCCTTTTTATCTACATGTACGCTCAATCCGTTACTGGTCTTTTTTGTCGTCCTTGCTTGAAATGTTTTCCCATCTATCTCGATGGTTATCAACTTACCCATGCCAAGTTCCACATGGTAGACCTTCCCATCAATAAAAAGATCGAATCTCAACGCGGCGGCCTCCGAGCTATTTGCTTATACCTTCCAGCCATTTTCCACTTATTGACTGGTTGGAGTTCATCGGCTTTTTTATCAACCTTTAGATAATTAGTTATTCCTTCCTCTGATTGTGCAAGAGCTGCTGAAACAACAGCGACTGTTCTTGTCATTTCGATTCTATGTTCCTCACCTTCTTTCCTCAGTTTATCAATGATTCCTTTTCGATTGATAAACGTCGTATCAATATCTCCTTTCTTGAAGGATTTATCCTCAAGCACCTTCAAATGGAACGGGATATTTGTTTCAATGCCCTCAACATGCATCTCGCTCAATGCTCGTTTCATCCTCTCCACAACTGTTTCCCTTGTATCCCCCCAAACAATGACCTTTGCAAACAGAGAATCATAAAAGGTCGGAATCTCAGATCCTACCACAAGTCCTGAATCAATTCTAGTCCCAATCGAACCAGGTGGCTCGTAGCGGGTTATTACTCCTGGAGACGGCAGAAAGTTATTGTAAGGATCTTCTGCGTTTATCCTGCATTCCATTGCCCAACCTTTAAATTGAATATCTTTCTGTGAATAATCAAGTGCCTCTCCTGCAGCTATTTTTATCTGGTCTTTGACCAAATCCTTAGCTGTTATCATCTCTGTAACAGGATGCTCAACTTGTAATCTCGCGTTCACCTCATTGAAATAGAACTCTTTTCCGTCGTAGAGGAATTCTATGGTTCCAGCGTTTGTATATTCTGCCAGTCTAGCTATCTCTACTGCTCTTTCACCTATCTCTTGTCTTGTTTTCTCATTAAACACGACACTGGGCGCCTCTTCTATAAGCTTCTGAAATCGTCTTTGAATTGAGCACTCTCTTTCACCAAGATGAATGATATTACCATGCCTATCAGCCAATATCTGGAATTCTATATGTCGAGGTTTAATCAGGTATTTTTCAATGAAGATGTTGGGATTGCCAAATGCTGAAAGTGAAGAAGAACGAGCGATTTCAAGTTGTTTCAAAAGATCCTTTTTGTCCTCTACAACGCCCATGCTTATTCCGCCGCCACCGGCTGAAGATTTTAAAATGATTGGAAAACCTATTTCCTTGGCAATTTCTAATGCATCATTATCTCCAACTGCTTCATCGCTACCTGGAGTAACTGGAATACCCTCTTTTTTTACAAATTTACGCGAGGCAATCTTATCACCAGCTTTTGCCATCGCCCAGGAATCTGGCCCTATGAAAATGATCTTATTTTCTA
>CBDUXN010000038.1:0-24610 GCA_965371185.1 uncultured Thermoplasmata archaeon | reverse complement strand
GCTCAAGGAAGAACCCATCTTGTCCCATGGGGATTTTAAGCATTTCCTGAAACATCCCAGCATCCTTGGGTGGCGCCATAGGTACCACGAGCACGATGTAATCAGGGCTCAGGTTAAACTTCTCCTGCAACAGAGTATCGTAGACTCTTAGAACCTTCCCTTTCCTCCTAATTTTGGGTGGGCTGGTTTCTGCATACCTAACGAATTTCACCCCCAGCTCCGAAGCTTTTTTGAACATCTCCTCAGCACCTTTGCCGAAGGTTCGTATGTCCCTGTAGATTATGGTCACATCATTTCCTTTCTCAGCCAATTCCATGGCCTGTTTAATGCTCACCTGACAGCAGTACCTTGAACAACCGGTATTGCCTTCTTGCTCCCTGGCACCAACGCAGAGTATAAAGGCAAAATTTTTATCCGTCTTCTTTTTAAATGCCCCCTGGGCCAACAGCTTTTCAAGCTCGAAGTTCGTTATGATATTTGAGGATCGTCCATAGGAAAATCTGCCTTTGGGTTCGTAAATATCAGAGCCTATGGCGATCACGATCGCACCCACATTTATGGTTTTATCCTTAGCACCTTTTTTGCCTCTTGGCTTCAATCGCACCTCGAAGTTCCCCACAAAACCGTCTATACCCGCAACATCCGTATCTGTTAATACACGGACATCCGATGAACCCAGTAATGCAAGCTTTTCTTTCAGAAGATCGGAAGCTTTCACGCCCGATGGTGAAAGTGTTTCCAACTCGTTCAATCGCCCCCCAAGCTTCACCTTCTTCTCCACCAAGAATGTTGGGATGCCTTGTTCTGAAATGTCCAGGGCCGCCTGCATACCTGCGATGCCACCACCAACAACTAACGCTTTTTGCTCTATGCTCACCGTCTTCGTGGTCAGAGGCTTGAGCAGTGCAGCCCTCGCCACAGCCATCTCTATCAGCTGCTTTGCCTTCTCGGTAGCATCGTCCTTATCGTGAATATGAACCCAGGAGCAGTGCTCCCTGATATTCGCCATTTCAAACAGGTAAGGGTTCAGTCCGGCCTTTTCGCAGGTCTCTCTGAACAGAGGTTCGTGCGTTCTTGGTGTGCAGGCAGCCACGATCACCCGGTTCAATCCATGTTCTTTTATTACCTCTTGAATCTTGGATTGGGTGCTCTCCGAGCATGTGAAGAGGTTATGCTCTGCAAGTACAACACCAGGCAAATTCTCGGCAAATGCAACCGCATCTTCAACATCCACTATGCTGCCGATATTTATGCCGCAGTTGCAGACAAAAACCCCTATTCTCGGTTCTTCTTCCCCCTCAAAACACTCAGTCCCTATGGTTTTAGCAGCTTCAGCGAGTTTGATTTTCTCCTCCTTCACGTCCGCGATTCTCTTTTCTATGAAAGCCATTGCTTTCGCTGCCGCACCAGAGGCTTGAGACACGCTGTCAGGTATATCTTTTGGTCCCTGGGCACAGCCGCACACGAAAATTCCCTGCTTGGATGTGGTTATTGGATCGCTGTTGATATGCTTCTCCTTAAAGAAACCGTTTTCATCCAGGTCCAGGCCGAGGATTTTGGCAAGCTCAACATTCGAAGCCGAGGGTACGATTGCTGAAGAAAGTACTATCAAATCGGTATTCATCCCCTCCATCGTGCCTTTTTCCGTGTCCTCGTACCTTAACAGCAAACCCCCGTCCTTCTTTGTCTCCACTATCTCAGAAACCCTTCCTCTTATAAAGTTCACCTTAACCTCATCCCTGCATCTGATGTAGTACTCTTCAAACCCTTTTCCGAAGCTTCTAATATCCATGTAGAGAATATTCACATCCTTTATCTCGCTCTCATGTTCTTTGGCGAGCATCGCCTCCTTTATCGCGAACATGCAGCAGACCCTTGAGCAGTAGGGCTTGTGATTCTCGTCCCTTGAGCCAACACATTGAATGAACGTCACGCTTTTTGGCACCTTTCCATCCGAAGGTCGAAATATCCTACCTTCCGTGGGGCCTGATGCGCTCAACATTCGTTCAAATTCCAGGGCTGTTATCACGTTGTTGAAAATGCCGTAGCCGTATTCCATTATTCCAGATGGATCCAGTTGATCAAAACCTGTAGCAACGATCATCGAGCCAACATCGAGAACGATTTCCTCATCCGTTTGCTCGAAATCTATCGCTCCTCGGGTGCATGTCTTCTCGCACACCCTGCACTTACCTTTCTTAAAATAGATACAATTCTCCTTGTCGATGGTGTACTTCAAAGGCACGGCTTGCGGGAAAGGTATGTATATGGCCTTCCTGTTCGTCATGCCCATTTCGAACTCGCTGGGCACCTTCTTGGGGCATTTCTCGGCGCATGCTCCGCAACCAGTGCATTTTTCCTCGTCAACAAAACGGGCATGTTTCAGAACCTTGATCTTGAAGTTACCCGCATCTCCACTGCACTCCAGAACTTCGGAATTCACCAGTATCCTGATATTCGGATGCCTCCCCGCCTCCACAAGTTTAGGCGAAAGAATGCACATGGAGCAGTCGTTGGTGGGAAAGGTCTTGTCCAGTTGGGCCATTCTTCCGCCTAAGGACGGGTTTTTCTCCACCAAGTAAACTTGAGCGGATGCATTTGCTAAATCCAAGGCTGCCTGGACACCTGCAATCCCCCCTCCGAGGACGAGCACAGAGCTGCTCAACCAGTTGCCTCCTTTCCGTATCTATAACCCTTCTCGAAGGCGTTCTCGTTGAGGCTCTCAGTGCCTTTAGGTACAGAGGACAGAATCGCATTTTTCATTGCATCGTAACTCACGGTGCCAGTCACCGCTGTGAAAAATCCAAGCATAACGATGTTTGCCACGATCTTCTTGCCGACCTCCTCGGCAAACCTCGTGGCAGGTATCTTGTAGACCTTCCATTTGCATTGTTTGATCTGTTTGTTATTCAGCTCCACCAGGTTCTCGTCGATGAGCAGCCTTCTGCCTTTTTCCAACTGTTTGGAGTAGGTGCTAAAAGCCTCTTGGCTCATGGCCACAAGTATAACAATTTCCTTGAGATAGGGATAGTCCACTTTAACATCAGATATCACGATATCTGCACTGCATGCGCCGCCTCTCGCCTCTGGGCCATAGCTCTGCGTGAGCACAGCCTCCTTTTTATCATAGATGGTTGCAGCCTTGCCAAGGATATACCCTGACAATATGATGCCTTGGCCTCCAAAGCCACAGAGCTTTATATCTATTCGACTCACTTTCCACCACCTCTCTTGTTTGAGAATATGTTTAATATGCCCTCTCTTTGGATATCCATAAAGGTGGGCTTTTCGACGTCAAGGAACTTACCTACAAGGATATCACCGCCCAGGACCAGTTTTGCCTCATTGGGATCAGCGTTGTGCTTTATCACGCTGTGCTCCTTGTAGAACTTCATCTCGTCAAGACCAGTGCCAAGCCTGTTCCTCCTACCGAACACGGTTGGACAGGGAGAGATGATCTCTATGAAGCAGAAGCCTCTTTTTTGCAGTGCTTCCTTTATGGAGTCTTTCAATCTTCTTGCATGCAGCGTCGTCCATCTTGCAACATACACAGCACCGCTTGCTATTGCCACATGGGGCAGATTGAAGGCCGGCTCAAAATTACCGTAAGGTGTGGTTGTGGTTTTCGCCTTCATGGGGGTCGTTGGACCTACCTGCCCGCCGGTCATGCCGTAAGTGAGGTTATTTACGCATATGACGTTGATGTCAACATTTCGTCTTGCAGCATGTATAAAATGGTTTCCCCCGATGGCAAATAGGTCCCCATCGCCACTGAAAACTGTAACCACCAAGTCAGGATTGCCGAGTTTCAGACCGGTGGCAA
Organism: uncultured Thermoplasmata archaeon; assembly: GCA_965371185.1. Lineage (GTDB taxonomy): Archaea > Thermoplasmatota > Thermoplasmata. The sequence continues at coordinate 20,787 of CBDUXN010000038.1, read as the reverse complement.
AGGGTATCGGCCTTCCATGAGTTGTATGATAGGAATCGAGGTTCAGATACCCTGCGATCCTTCCTGTGCATCCTATGCCTGACACAACGCAGTTCTTCTCCAACGGGATGCCCGTCTCTTCCAAAGCCTTGATGAAGGTGGTGGTGGCAATACCTAAACCGCAACCGCTGCACCATATATGCGGTATTCTCCCAGGCCTGAGATATTTATCCATGGGATGTGCTCCATAGTCCCCTTTTTTCCACTTTTCATGCTTCAAATAATGTGGAGAGAACCTGTCCCTGCTACGCTCTATATCCCATTTCTCATGTGCGATATTATCATCTCCTTTTTACTTGCTTCATTCCAGAATTATACCGGTGAACTTATCAAGTGGATCATCAGAACCTGCGAGAAAACACGCGTTTACTTTTACCGTTGCTCGAAGTGAGCATGAATATACTTTACCTTGTTTCAAAGGAATGCCAGAGTGCATCAGACATCCTCGTCGCCATGATGGTCATACCCTCTTATAAAAGTTGCTGTTTGAAGAAACTTTTCACTTGAATTTTTTTGCTAGATCCAATTAAAAATTTGGCGTTACAAAATTGATATATATCGCAACCACCTTACATCGAAATGATAGGATGGTCATGTACGACGCCGTTATCTGTGGAGCAGGACCGTCAGGCTCTACGGCAGCCAAATATATGGCAGACAAGGGATTGAAAGTTGCGCTGCTCGAAAAGGGTTCTTTCCCAAGGGACAAACCCTGCGGAGGTGCATTGAGACCCAGTGTCATAAAAGAATTCGATCATGTTAGAACCGGTATACAAAAGATCCCCCATAGCACCTGCTACAGAGCCAAGATGGTCTCTCCAAGTCTTAAAAATCTTGCGGATTACAAACCAGGAAAAGCGGTTATGTACAACGTGCAACGAAGACATTTTGATGCGATGTTAGCCGATTACGCGAGAGGCGCTGGTGCGGAGCTCAGGGAGAACGCGGAAGTTGAAAAGGTTATTGTGAAAGGCGAAAGCTGTGCGCTCCAATTAAAAGGTGGGGAGGATGTGGAGGCTAAGGTCATCATTGGGGCCGGAGGAATGCATGATCCCGTAGGAAAATATCTCAGAAGGAAGGAAGGTCTGCCAGAAAAATGGCCCAGGTCCGACATAGGTCTGGCCTTGGTGGAGGAATACGAGGTAGGGGAAGATTTTATACTCGATAAGTTCGGTGAGGAGCATACCTGCTATTTTCACCTCAAGCCCAGGAATCTGTACGGCTATGCATGGGTATTTTCAAAGAAGAGCTCACTTAACATCGGCTTTGGTGCCTTTTGGAAGGAAATAAAAAACGTGAACATAAAAAATGTGTTTATGGATTACCTGAGTATCCTAAAAAAGGAGGGGCTCGTGCCAACAGACCTTGACATAGAGAACCCAAAAGGTGCCCCCATACCCTTAAGAGGAGCCATTAAAACGTCATATTCCCACAGAATGTTGCTAATTGGAGACGCTGCAGGTTTCGTATCTCCAATTGGAGGCGATGGAATCTACTACGCTATGCGTTCGGGAAGAATTGCAGCGGACGTGGTGGAGCAAGCTGTTGAGCACGACACATTTGGAAAAGAAACACTGAGCAGATATCAACAAAAATGGCACAAGGAATGGGGAAAGGATCTCGAGGCTTTGTGTTATTTTGCAGATCAGATCAATAAAAGGGCAGAACAGGTTTTGAGATATGCGAGCAGAGATGAGGTATTCAGAGAAATGTGTGCTGTGCTGTACAACGGAGAAAGAAAGGCATCGAAGATGAAGGGAAAGATCCTCAGAAGGGTAGCAAGGGATTTTTTCCTCTACGATGTGCTGAGATTGAAATGAGCTGTGAGGAAAGTGTATGCCTGAGCATAGGGGTAAGAGAATCGCCATCGTTGGTGCAGGGATCGCAGGACTCAGATGCGCGGAGATACTGAAACAGCATTTTGACGTGGAGATTTTCGAGGCTGCCGAAAAGAACGGTAACTCGCGCCCATTACAGATGGAAGGCGGTGTGCACTACTGCGCCTTCGTGCCCGACCTCGAACCCACCCATCCCATAAAGGAAATAACCTTTCTATCAGAGAATCGCGTTCATACTTGGAAGGGAAAGATGGGCTATACGTACATGATAGGCGGCGACAAGGGATTGGATGCAAGGCTTAGACGAAGGATCGAAGGAGAGGTCAAAATACATTACTCGACTAAGGTAACCTCCCTTGACGATCTAAAGGAGTTCGATGTGATCATCGGTGCAGACGGCTATAAATCCAACATCGCCAGGCTCGCTGAGATGAGGGAGAGACTGCCAAGGTTATGGGGTGTGGGAATCGGGTCCACAGTAAAAGGCGATTTTGAAATCGGCAAGATGGAATGTACCTTCAACGCTGAGATCGCACCAGGTGGTTACAGGTATCTCATACCTATCTCAGAGAAAGAGGCCACTTTAGCCTCTGCGTGTATTGCAAGAAAAGTGGACGCCAAGGGGGTGCGAGAAAAGCTGAGAGCACATGCGGCGGAGAGAGGATACATGGTTTTCGAGGAGTGGACGGATTTTGAGAAATGGTACGATTTCAAGTCTTATCAAAGGGATAATGCATACATAATAGGAGGCGCCGCGTCCTTCACGGATCAGTGCTTCGGCTTTGGTTTGAAGTACTCCATAGAATCTGCGAAACTCTGTGCCATGGCCATTATGGATGGGAAGGATTATGATGCTTTACTGAGACCCATGTTGAAAGAACTGCGGTTCTGGGAAAGAATAGGGACGTGGTTCATAAATGCAACCAACAGGAAGTACGACAGGATGATGTGGCTGGCCAATATCCGCTTCGTAAGGAACCGCGCCCAAGAAGGTAAGTCCATTAAAGGGATATACAGACTGTTGAGATTGTTATAGAACTTCCCTCCAGTGAAAATGTTCTCATTCACTTCCGTTCCACAATGAACAGCTCATCAGGTTCTGCATCAGTTATATGCTCCATATCGAATCTGAATTCCCTTACCTCGATCCTCATATACCTGTCATCTTTTGAGAATGTCGCCGCCAGAGTGGCCTCTTCGAGAACTTTAAGCTTACCGTTGCCAATGGTGCTGCCAGTCACCAACTGCAGTCCATCCACCATGCATGAATAGGTGGGTCTTGTTCCTGTCTCCGCCGTTATCTTGAGCTCATGCCTATTGGCCTCAAGTTCGTGCATGGCCAATTCCCCCATTCTTATGCCCAGTGCTATATAAGGCTGGTAATGTCCGTGGAACCATTCTGCTAGTGTAGGCAAATCGTATTCCATTATTACACCGTTTTGGGTATTGTCCATTTGGTTTTTAATTTTACCCCCAATAACCATCGTCGTAAGCGATCCTCTCAACAAAATACAAAAGTTTATCTATACTTCATAATATTATGAACTCTATATGTACAATATTAAGGTTTTAGAAACCGCACATTCCACAGAGATAATTCTCATCCTTCGAGAGAAGGACGAATTGAACCTGACTACCCTGTGCAGCCTCATGAGCGGAAGCTTCAGCACCTTGAAGTCTAGGTTTGACGAGTTGATCGATGCGGGTATTCTTGAAGAAAGAGTGACGGAGACCTTCCCAATAACCAGATTCCTTAAATTGAGCGTCGCTGGTAAGAGGGTTGCGGAGCATCTGGGGGAAATCGAGGGGATACTTGGTGAAACAATAGCCAACTACAAGACCAGGTTGAAGAAGCTGAGAGAGGGCGAGGATACGAAGGAGAACAGGCCCAGGGAAATGGAGGTGCTGTCAAGACTCAAGAGCATATGTTATGCCACGGGTGAGTGGGACGAATCCATAAGATACAGCAAACAGCTGCTCAAGATCGCGGATGAAATTGGGGATGATGGAGGAAGGGCCGAAGCTTTCCGAAATATTGGCAACATCAACCAGAGGAGAGGCGATTACGATAATGCCGCCGAGAATTTCAAGAAGGGTATGGAGATATCCGAAAAAATCAACGACATCCTTGGAATGACGCATGTTTATTACAGTCTGGGAGCGATTTACGAGAAGAAGGGCGACTACAAAGCCGCATTGAAGTATTATGAGAAGTGCAAGACGAACGCAGAGAAAATTGAAGATGATATTGAGACGGCAAAGGCCTATTACGCTTTTGGGCGCGTTTACGGACAAACAGGGAAGTACAAGGAATCCATCCATCAGATGGAAAAGGCCATCAAAATCCTTGAGAAGATGGGGGATATGCATGAAATGGCCAAGGTTTACACTGGCCTGGGAGCAACCTCATATGATGATGGTGATATCGATAGGGCACTGGAGTATCATGAAAAGTGCATAGAGGTTTCTAAAAAGATCGGTGATATTAGAATAATGGGGTATGGATTATCGAACGCTGCAGAGGTATATACTACCAAGGGCGATCTAGAAAAAGCCATTGAATACCTAGATAGAGCCCTGGAAATATTCAACAAGCTCCATGAGCAGGCGATGATATCCTATGTTTATACACACTATGGCACCATATACACACATAAAAAGGAATGGAAAAAATCCTCAGAGTATTTTCAAAACAGCATAGAAATTTTGCAGGAGATAAATTATCCCTATTATCTTGCGGATACACAATTCAAGTACGGCCTCATGTACAGGGACAAAGGCGATAAAAAGGAGGCAAAAGCCCGATTTAAAAAGGCGTTAGAGATATTCGATAAGATCGGGAACAGACGGTTCGCTGATTTGGTTGAAAAAGAATTGAAAAATGTTTAGATCTGGTGTTTTTTCAGTTAGATTAATCCCCACCTGGGTCGCCATCATTGTCCCTATCAGGCCAACTCTGTTCGATCGTCTCAACCTCGTTATCTGGCCATGATTGTTCTATAGAACCTTGTCCTCCGGAGCCTGGATTAGTAGGTTCCGATTCCTCGCCCTGGGCTGTAACACTTACTAATATTATAGATAGAAACAGGACAATTAGGGTCAATGTCCTTCTTCTCATTCCTTACCTCCTAGTATTTCATACTCTAGGATATAATAGGTGTTTCAATTATTTATATTTTTCTTGAATCCTCCCAGCATTTCCTTGAATTTTATTCAAATTAATAACTTTAGTGATACACTTATATATGAAAAAGTTTATGTATTTCACTCAACATATATTAAGGTGCCAAACCTGGTGACATGAAATGGATGATTACCTGATCAACAACAAGAGCGCAAATGTTCCTTCATTCGATGACGAAATGCCTAGACCCGGGGAATGGATAGAAACCCAGGATTTTAAAACCACAAAGGACATCAAAATTCCTGAGCGGCTGGTGGACCAAGTCATAGGCCAGGATGATGCCGTAGTGGTCATTAAAAAGGCTGCTGAACAGAAAAGGCATGTGATGCTCATCGGCGATCCAGGTACTGGTAAGTCCATGCTGGCCAAGTCCATGACAGAATTTTTACCGAAAGATGAATTGCAGGATGTTATCACCTACCACAATCCCGAGGATCCGAACGAGCCGAAGATCAGGGTTGTGCCGGCGGGAAAGGGCAAGGAGATCGTGGGGGCGCAGAAAGCAGAGGCCATGCGAAGGAAAGAGCAAAAAGCTTCCATGACCATGATCCTGGCCTTTATGATAATCGGTATAGCACTACTTCTTTCAATCAGCCGGGATGAAGCAGGAAACGTCAAAATTGAACCTATGGTGATCATTTTGGGTATCTTCGTCGCCGTGCTTGTGTTCATGGTGCTCAACTATCCTGGCAGGAGACGGGACACGCTGATGGTGCCAAAACTCCTGCTCTCGCATAAGATAGATGACATCCCGCCCTTCATAGACGCCACAGGCGCACATGCCGGGGCCTTGCTGGGGGATGTAAAGCACGATCCATTCCAAAGCGGAGGTTTGGAAACCCCTGCACACGAGAGGGTGGAGGTGGGTGCCATTCACAAGGCCAACAGGGGGGTGCTCTTCATCGATGAAATCAATATTCTTCGCTTGGAATCGCAGCAAAGCCTCCTGACCGCACTTCAGGAGAATGAGTTCCCTATTATAGGCCAGAGCGAGCGTTCAAGCGGTGCAATGGTCAAAAGCCAACCCGTTCCATGCGATTTCATTCTCGTGGCTGCAGGAAACTTGGATGCCGTTTCGGGCATGCACCCTGCATTGAGATCGCGAATCAGAGGATACGGCTACGAGATATACATGAAAAATACAATAGATGACACCCATGAGGCCAGACAGAAGCTCATAAGATTCGTGGCACAAGAGGTTGCCAAGGACAGGAAGATATCTCATTTTGAAAGGGCTGCGGTGGCCGAGATTATCCACGAAGCGCAGAGGAGGGCAGGCAGGAGGGGGCAGCTGTCCCTAAGGCTCAGGGAGTTGGGCGGCTTGATAAGGGTGGCGGGTGACATAGCCCATGAAGAAAAAGGCAATATCGTGACCCAAGGGCATGTGCTCAAGGCCAAGAAGATAGCCCGCACCTTAGAACAGCAAGTTGCTGACAGATACATTGAGAGAAGGCAGGATTATAGCTCTTTCGTGACCGAGGGCGAGGAGGTCGGTGTGGTGAACGGTCTAGCAGTGATGGGCGGTGGAGAGGCAGGTATATCGGAACTGTCGGGAATAATCCTTCCCATCGTTGCCGAGGTCACACCAGCTCATTCTCGGTATGGCGGCTCGATAATAGCAACAGGTAAGCTGGGAGATATCGCCAAGGAGGCTGTGCAGAACGTCTCTGCCCTAATTAAAAAATATACAGGAGAGGATATCAGTAAGTACGATGTGCATATACAGTTCATAGGCACCCATGAGGGTGTTGAGGGGGATTCCGCCTCCATATCTGTGGCCGCTGCAATGATATCTGCCTTGGAAGATGTAGCAGTTGATCAGAGCGTGGGCATGACAGGTTCATTGAGTGTGAGGGGAAAGGTGTTACCCGTGGGCGGTGTAACCGCAAAGATCGAGGCAGCGGCCAAGGCCGGGATAAAAAAGGTCCTGATACCGAAGGCAAATATGCGTGATGTGTTGATAGAGGAGATGTACAAGAAAAAGATCGAGGTTATTTCTGTGGAGACCTTGAAGGATGTCCTGTTCCACGCGCTGGTGGGAACAGAGAAGAAGGACGGTTTGATCGACAAACTCAGCACTCTCGTGCCCAAATCCAAACCCGATGTCCATCTCCCGGTGGACAGGTCAGTTGAGAGGCCGTTTCCTCATTAAGATTCTTGGCGGTAGAAAGCTTTTTTTGCCTGTATGTTTTGCAGGTGATCTGCATGGTGAGGAATTATGGAAGAATGGGGCAAGGGATACGGCTTGGTTGATGAGGAGAACGAGTTCTGCAATAGAGAATGCTATGAATTCGATGAGAGGTTAAAAGCCCAATTTGATGATGACTGTTGCGAGCACTGTAGAAAATATCTCACACTCCAATGTGAACATTTGGAGGATTTCATGGAGGAAATCGACGATTTAAACAATTACGGGTGAAATTGATGCGGGCGTTGCTTTTAGGACGATTTCAGCCTTTTCATAACGGCCACCTAAAGATCGTTAAGGATATGGTGAGGGAGGCGGAGTATATCGTCATCGCAATAGGCAGTGCACAGTTCAGCCATTCCCTGGAAAACCCCTTTACAGCTGGAGAGAGAATCACGATGATATCCAGGGCATTGGTAAAAGAGGGCATAGAAAACTACCATCTCGTGGCTGTGGAGGATTTACACCGATACGCGGTATGGGTGTCACATGTGACCTCTCAGGTTCCTAAATTCGACGTTGTATATGCACACAACCCTTTGAGCCTACGCCTTTTCAAAGAAGGTGGCTACAAGGTAGTGGAATTGGAACTGTATGAGCCTGACAAATATTCAGGCACTGAGATCAGAAGAAGGATGATCGTGGGTGAGAGGTGGAGGGATCTAGTACCAGAAGCTGTGGCTGAGTTGGTTGACGAGATAAATGGTGTAGAGAGATTGAAGGATCTCGCTTGAGGGGGTGGGTTAGGATGTCTGAGCTTGATGAGGGTCTGGAAAAGCGGTTGGGGGAGGCATTGAGGGGGAAAAATTTCAAATTGGCTGTGGCAGAGTCGTGCACAGGAGGTCTGATTTCACACCGCATTACCAATATACCAGGCAGTTCCGATTATTTCGATAGGGGTATTGTCGTATACAGCAATACCGCTAAAACACAACTTCTGGGGGTTCCAAAGCTCATAATCGACAGTTTTGGTGCGGTCAGCCCTGAGACCGCAAAGGCCATGGCAGAGGGCATTAAAAAATTGAGCGGAACTGAGCTGGGTTTGGCTGTAACAGGGATTGCGGGACCGGGGGGAGCCACTCCGAACAAACCCGTGGGGCTGGTTTATATCGGTTTGGCGTCCAGCAGGCCCACGGTTGTCAGGGAGTTCAGGTTTGAAGGCTCCAGGCATGAGATCAAGGAACGATCTTCTGACGAGGCCATGAAAATGGTATTGGAGTTTCTGATTGAATAGTAAGGTTCTTGAAATCCTTTGGTGCTTGAATTTTTTTTAATGATAGGAAAACTATAAAAACCGTTCTCGCTATAACGATGCATTCCTGCCGAATCGGAGGCCGAGAATTTGGAAATGAACTTGATATCGAAGGAGAAAAGATCCGTTGTCATTGAGCTTTCTGATGTGACGGAGACGGTCATACAACCGTTAATAGACAAGTTACTGGATGAAAAGGATGTAGTTTTAGCCGCGTACAAAACAGGGCATCCACAGCACGACAAGCCTAGATTGACCGTGAAAACTGACAAACTGAAGCCCGAAACCGCGATAAAGAAGGCCATAGACACCCTGGTAGGGGATATTAAATCCTTCCAAAAGGAGTTTGAAAAGGGTGTAAAGAGCTACAAGACAGAAAAAGAAAGGAAAACGAAAAAGAAGGTCAAGGGAAAGGAAACCAAGGAGAAACCTACAAAGGCAAAGAAAGCAAAGGTAAAACCCTCAGCATCGAAAATTGCCAATACAAAGAAAGGCAAGGGTAAAACCAAGAAAAAGTCCAAATAGTACCATTCATGCATTTTTTTTATAACTTGCTTTTTAGCCCCTGAAAATGGGTCTTTTACTGAGCTTTCTGGGAATTGCCAATCCCTCGAACGGGAATCCCTCCAGTTTTTCCCTAACCTCTTTTTCAAGCTCTTCTAAAGTGTATTCCCTTATCTCGCCGCTTCTGAGTCTCACTGGCAGCTTGCCGCTCTCCTTCTCCTTCGCACCAAAAACTACGATCATACCGATCCATTCCTTCTCTGCATCCCTGATCTTTCTGGAGACCTTCTCGTCCCTGTCGTCGATATCCACCCTGGCCTTTACCTGATCCGCGATAACTTCACAGTCCTTGATGAACTCTTCTGAGACTGGAATCAACCTGATCTGGGTTGGTGAGAGCCAGAATGGCAGCTCGCCCTTTTCACCTTGCTTCATTCTAATTGCTTGTTTCTCGAGAATCGCATAAATCACCCGCTCAATCGCTCCCGAGGGCGATTGATGAAGTATCAGTGGATGATGTTTCTTACCGTCTTTGCCTGTATAGTTTATATCATACAGTTCTCCATTTTCCACGTCCAATTGGTCGGTATTCAGCGCTGCAGCTTTTCCCAGCGCATCTATGGAGTTCCATTCGTATTTAAATATGAAGTAGAAGAATCTCTCTGACCACATTTCTAGAAGTGTTGGACGACCCCATCTCCTCACGAGGTCTTCTATAAATCCTTTATTTTCGTCATAGAACTGCTTTGTGACCCTTATCGCGAACTCAAGGCCCTCAGGAATCTCAAAACCTATGCCTGACATGATCTCTCTGGACAGTTCAAACCGCTTCTTCAACTCATCTTTTGCCATCTCAATATCTGCACAGAAGGCATGGCAATCAGGCATTGTAAAGGCTCTTAGGCGCCTTAACCCTGCTAATTCACCGCGCTGCTCCACTCTGAAGGAATAGTGCGCTAGTTCGTATAATTTTAAGGGAAGGTGTTTATACGAAATTGTAGCGTCATGCATCATTAAAAACTGCCCGAAACAGGCTGCAAACCTCAAGAACACCTCCTTGTCAGGCGTCTGGATGGTGTACTGTCTCGCAGGAAAACGGTTCACATACTTCTTAAGAGCAGGATGTTCAAGATCGTACATGATGGGAGATTCGATCTCCATCCCGCCGTATTCCTTGGTCTTTTGGGTGACAAAGTGCTCAAGCAGTGTTTTGATCAGCTTGCCTTTTGGATAGTATCTGAAGTTACCAGGATCAGAAGCAGGCTCGTAATCAACGAGCTCCATCTGTCTCATGAGATCGATATGAGGCGGGTGTGTCCCGGTTGTTCTGCTCTTCATCATCTCGTAATTGCAAAATGCCTTCAGGTTATCATTTTCTCCAAAATCGTACCCCTCTATCCCCTCTCCACCGGATTTGATCTCATGCAGCGAGCCGTCCACATCGATTATATGCCATTGCGAGATCAGTTTCTCCTCGGCTTTGACGGCTTCAGATACCTTTTCCTTCTCCCCGCTTTCCTCGGTTACCCTTATTTCCCTTGACCACTCTGAAAGTGGGTGTCCTTTGGCTTTCAAGTTGAAGCTCTTGTACCAGCCGAAAGGCGACCTGTAGACCTCGTACCCCTCCCTTCCCACGGCCTCTTCGAGATCAATGAAAACTTCCTGGGCAAAAGCAGGGCTGGAAGGAGAGCTCGTGAGGTGGACATAGGGGTAGATGAGAATCCTGTTGATCTGAAGCTGATCTGCGATATCCTTCAGGTTCTCCAAATATCGCTTGGTGATCTCGTCCTTGAAGCCCTCGTCCTCCTTTTCCACGGAGGTGAACACGACCAGGACTTCTTCTATCCTATTCTTACCTTCTTTGGTTAGCTCCTCAGCGAACTTCGTTTTTTTCTTTGACTCGTATTCCATGAAGTCAGCATGAATGGCAAGCAATCTCATCTTTTTCACCGATGATTCGCACCAAAAAGCGGTAGGATGAATAAAAATGTTTGGTTTGCTCAAAACCTACCTTCCGATATAGTCGTATCTTGCCGTGAGTATATCCACACTGATCTGATAACCGTTCGTATAGCCCAGGACCTCATCAAATGCACCCAGGGGCATGTTGAACCTGTGCCAACTCCATCTCTGCTCGCTATAAATGTGGTAGTTGATACCCACAGTATTTGGAATATCATCGCAGTATTCGTCAATTGTCTTGGTATCGGAATCGAATGTTTTAACGGGCAGGCCGAAAGCGCTGTATCCTGCAGGATATTCTGCGATGCAAACCCCTATGGAATACGTTGTGTTGTAACAGGTATGCACAGTTGATGCGTTCACAGCACCAACAGCATAATAGAACTCGTTGCCTCCAATGTTGGTTTTTGGATCTGGGTCAATCCAAGCATCAATTCCGAATGTTGTAGGTTCAGCGGAAAAGGCAAGCATTCGATTGTTAAGCCCCTCTCTTGTTGTGGCTCTATAGATTATGTAATGGTCCGCACCAGGCACCACGTCCCAGCTGAGGTAGACATCACCTGCATTTACTGTTACAGCAAAATTACCAGGTCTTGCCATCTGGCCTTCAAGGTATCTTATCGAGCATGCAGGCTTTCCCCAGAAGGTGTAGGTTATTGGATTAGCGATGTAGATCTCATAACCTTCGCCGACCTTCATAACAGTGTCATTCACTCCATCTCCATCGCTATAATAGTGTTTAACCCAGGTCCGGGTTGTAGGGTCCATCCATCTTAGGTAGTCAGTTGGTGAAGAACCTATCTGCTGTATGTACCAGCTGACATTCCTCTGATAGCAGGGCTCGAAAGGCAGCGAGAAGGAACTGACGCCAGCAAGAAACGCCTTTTCATACACTCCTACTGTATTTGATGTGAAACTCACCGCCCCCTCAGAATTAACAGTCCGAATTATGTAATAACATTCGGGTGATAAAGGCCCAGTATCGTTCCAGGTTGTCCTATCTGGGATCGTATCCGTACCAATGGGATCCAGGGTCGTATTGGTATCAACCCATGGTGTGCTGAAATCGAAGTTATCCCTTGAAGTTGATCGATATATCAGAAAATGATCGATATCTGGATAAGCAGGCGGTGTCCAATCGAGAACAACATTCGTACCGTTATTATAAATATGTAACTCTGGGGGATTAGGCATTGGCGAGAGAACGCTGATATACGTGTGCGGGAAATTCTCCTTGATCGTAACATTGTTCCAATTCGAGTAATTAACTCTAGAGTTTTCGTAATCGTTGGTTTCCACATAACCCACCAAATCAGATCTGATCTTGAATGAGCATGTCCAAGTCTCGTTGATTGTGATGTACTGCTTTCCCCATTGCAGCCATGTATAACCGGTTGCATTGACGGTTATGTTATCAGGCGGAATGGTAAATGTGCCAGGCACATAACTTATTCCTGGTGGAAGCACATCCCTGACAAGATATTGTTCTGTTCCGACTGTTATCTGCTTGCCCGCGATTTCGTTGATTTCCTGGCCTATCTGGGCGTATATGCCGTATAGAGCGTCAGGAGTTGCGGCAGGGTAATATTTACCCCCCGTTGTGTTCGCAATAAAATGTTCCAAGAACCATATGGGTAGCCCAGTATCAAAGAAACCGTTTCCTAAGCCGATTGTGTATATTCTTATTCCATTATCAGAAGCTGTCTTAGCAGCCTCGTATGCTCTCGTTGCATCCCAGGTTTCTCCGTCTGTGAGGGCGATGATGACCTGTATATGGCTGCTGTTTCCGTTGGCTATCAGCTGGTCCACTGCAATTTCTAATCCAAAGCCCATGGAGGTTCCACCCGACGCATCTCCGCATTCATCAATATTCTGTTTGATGTCAGCATACTGCGAACTCAGATCCCAGACCGTATGCTCGTCATCACCAAAAGGAGCAACATCATCAGGACCGTCTACAAGGATAGCGTTGTCGCTGAACTTCACCACCGAACCTCTGTCTGGCACAGACATATTATCTACATAGTCCCATGCTGCCTCAACCCTTGCAGGTCTTTCCGGCCCAGCTGGATCAGGATCGTTGTTTTGCATACTACCCGATTTATCAATTACGAAAACCACATCCTGCGGAAACTGCAGGAACTGCTCCAACCCCGAACCCCAAACCGTAAGTGTAACTGTAGTCTCCTGAGGTACATAGGACGCTGCGCTGCCGTTCACCCAGATCTCAGTCGGGCTCGCCCATTTATCCACTTCGATATGGGGATAGGTCTCTGTTCTCAGCGTTACGGTATCTAATCCGTCCTGGTTGTGTGCGGGAACAGCTGTTATCACAGTATCCATATAGCTGCCTGCCTTCTGGGATGGAATCGTGATTTTAACTGTAATGTTTATGATTTGATTTGGTCCCAACGGGCCTAACACACCTGTGTCGGGAATTCCATTAAAGTTCGAGTCCGTTAATTTAGTAATACCATCAGGCCCATATAGCTCAACAACCCATCCCTCACCAAATGTCTCATTTAATAAATCGATGACATCACCGTATGCATCGTTGGTAAGGGTTAAAATATATTCTATAGTCTCCCCCAGATCGCCAACCTTTGTTTGATCCTCTACTAAATTGATTATGCCCATTGTGGCGTTGGCAACGAACTGCCATCCCGCCTCGATGGAAGTTGGATCATCGTAACCGTCCCTGGCATATGTCTCAAAACCTTCGGTAATTCCATAACCATCTGGAACCCTGGCTATGGCAGTTCCAGGAGTATGTGGATCGTTCCATCCAACCATATCCACAAGGGAGCCTGTGCTGTTGTATAAATAAACATTGTCGCCACCAACGGTCATCTCTGCAAATAGTGAAGGTGCCATGGTGGCGTTTATCACGTACAGTTTATGTGTCGAATTTAGTATCGTGCTCCAAGGTCCTGCAGGGATGGTGTACGGATTGTCGTCTATGACCACAACCCACCCTGCTATGTCAACATCCGGATCCCCAGCCCCTCCCACATAGATCAGCTCGATAAAGGCCTCGCCAGTGTCGACATTGAAATAGACCTCGTTGAGCACAACAAGGGGATTGAAGACTGTTCTATTTCCTGTATGCGGGTAACCAATTGAGGTCGTTATTTCCCTTGTCCAATCGTCGGTATAAACGACCCCGTTCCACCATCTAGCCACAGATTCTCCTGTTACAGGGTCTGGAACGAGTCCTTTTTGCCCATAACCAATATCATCATGTATGTAGCCTTGACCTCCTGGTAAACTCGTATTGACCAGCATTATGGATGAGCCCTCATCATCCAACACATCCACGCCCGAAGGTACGAACCATGCGTATTTGCCGTTCTCTAACATGGTGATGGGTCCTGATTCATTGTACCAGGTGCCTGTAATCCATGTGGTTCCACCGTCCAAGCTTATCTCGTAATCTCCAAGAGTTGCATTGGCGTTTCCCTGGTTGTACACCTCGATGTACTCGTTTCCTGTTCCGTCATTGTCCACAATTTCTGTTATGATAAGGTCCGCTTCGGGTATGGATGCATAGATTGAGATGTTGTCGATATAATAACCTGCATGACCGCCACCGCTCGGTGCTCCCCTATCTTTCATAAGCCACGAAAATCTGATTTGGGGATTACCTTCTGCGACACCTACGGCAATCGTTATTGGATCCCATCCTTGTGGACCCCCTTCCCAACCGCCATCAACTTCAGGTCCTACATTAAGTATATTGATTGCATTGTCCCCATCTGCAGGCAGATTATATCCGAAATAAACTCTATCCCTATTGTTTTGGCCTCCCTGGTCATCGGTCTCATACCAATGATAGAATGTTACCGAAACGGTAGTTGCGTCCGTAAAGTTGAACCAAGGTGTATGCAGCACAGCATGGACGCCGTCAACATAGTTAGCATCTAAATCCGTTCCCCAGCAGTTTGATCCCTCAAACGCAGCACCTGGACCTGGGGCTAGTGGCGGGGTTCCCCATTCCCAGGCAGTGGCAACATTTGTCCAAGTTACAAAACCGCTGCCATCATCGCCATCTGGTATATCGTTCCATTTCCAAAACGATGACTGCACATAGCAAATACCTGACGATTCATTATTATCAAGGTTTTGATCGATGTCTAAAAGGGTTGTAACAGTTATGGTATAAGGACTGGCGATCTCAGGCGTGAAATTCCAGGTTAGGTCTATCCAGAAACCTGGAAGTAGATTTGCGACATAATTAAATTGGCTTGGGTCGCCAGTGGAATTGTAGACTGTTGGCTGAATCAGCAGGTCTCCTTCTACCATACATTGAACGTAAAAAGTAACAGTAATATCGCCATAATTATATATTCTCGCAGTTATGTCTATGGAGTTGCCTGGAGGTCTATCAGGAGGCACAGTAATCCACATAACTCCAACATCAGGATTGGGTGTACTTGTAAACAGTTCCTCAGACGAGGATTTTGTGGGGTCAAGAAATGATGTTGCAGTTATATACGTTATCTCCTCTACATTCCAATCCTCATCAATTGGGACAGTTACATTGACCCTTATCCAGACCCATTGGTTTGGGCCAAGCCAACCTATGTCAACCAGACCCCCAATACCACCGTCGTCAGTTAAAGGGGCGTATGTTGTGTAATTCAGAAGCTCAATTGTCCAGCCCAAGGTTGAGAATAAGTTCAAATCGATCCAATCTGCTGCATCCTTCCAGTTCGTTATGTTAAGTATGTATGAATATGTTTGGCCTTGGTCAACAATCTGTGAGTCGCTTCCAACGACCGTTATGCTGGGGCCATCGATAAGCTCTTTATCAACCTTTACATCGTCTACGAACCACCATGTGTCTGTTCCTGCCTGGTCCACATAGTTCTGTGTATATCTGAAGCTTATTATCACATCATATCCCGCATAATCACTCAGATCGAAAGTAGCTGGTACCCAACCACCGCTGTTGTTGACATATGCTCCACCACCCTCTTCAGCGAGTAACAATTGAGTGCCCACACCTACATTGATCAGCTCGTCATGGTCCCCAAAAGGCTCGTATGGGTTCATGCCCCCATATACAAAATTACCGATTATGACCCAAGTCGGTTGGCCGCCCACATAACCTGAGTATTTCTCCACAGGCTCTATGTATTCCCATGTAATCCCATTGTCGGTGGATATGAACACCATCCCACCGTCGCCGAATGCATCTCCCGTCCCACCATCTCCTCCATTATAACTCGTTCCAGGAAAATTATACATATGCATAAACGTCAGTGTGGCTGTTGAAGCATTTTTCAGATCTATTGCAGGTGTTTCCGCATTCGTGCATGTGCCATAGTACCAACCAAAGACACCTCCTACATTACCGCCCTGCTGCTCAGGACCGCTGTATAGGCAGTTTGGCCCACTGGGGGCACTCGGCTCTGCCACGACCTGCCAGGTGCTCGTTCCCCAGCCGGATGGATAGTTCACTCTATCTGTCCATGTGCCGCTGGAGCCAGTCCAAGGCAACGGCCCCTGGCTGCTATCGAAATCTTCAAAAAATACCGTCATCGTGGCTGCGGATGCATTTTTAGTTATAACAGGAAATTCGAATGGATTGAAAACGAACAGCCCGCAAAAAATGAGAGCAGCGGTAATATAAATCGAAACAAGCCTACTCAATCTGTTTTTTATGCCCTGCCTATTCATCTCCATCAACATCCCTTATTATAAGGCATGCACAGCTTTTTTAACATCCCCATAAATACGATATTGTAAGTCAGCCTGCTCCCATTATACAACGTTCTTACAGACCTATTAACGTTTCTCTTCCATTATCCATTGGTATGTATTAAATTAAGGCGGTCAGTACAAGTAGTTCAGCCCACTCCGCTTCCTTATTATGCTGACACAAGGGTTCTCCTAATCCCGCGATAATATGTTTATTATATTACTGCACATATATGAATTTCAAAGTATTTAGAGTTTGCCTTTATTGTGGTAGCATGTCGAGTATATCCCACCACCCAGCTTCCTCTTCCTGCTCAAACGATCACACCTATGTATTGATGGAATAGAAAGATATACATACAATATTGCCGTTATCGAGAATCACGACAGGAGGAGAGGCAAGATGCAAATTATGAGAAATAGAACTGTCAGCAGGACGATGCTATTCGCCATTTTAATGGTGCTGCTTCAATTGACTTTATTCACCTCCTTCGTGAGTGCAGACACAACAGAAACAAATGCGGTTGAAATCATCAACATCGATGAAGAATTATCATATGAAAGAGAGGTTTCAAAGGGAGAGTCTGTCACCTATTACTGGACATTAATCAATGTCTACGAGGGCAACAGAACCGTCAATGTTACTATAAGCTTTGTCAATACAAACAGTGATTGGGCTGCTTCCCTTGAACCTGAAAGTCCAATAAACCTTACACACAAGTGGGACGCGAAAACCGTAAGTTTGACTGTGACTGCACCTTCAGACAAAACCGAAGGATCTACAGAAGTGACTTTGGAATTTACATTTGAGATGGAGGGAGACATAATTCAACCAATTGAAAAAAGAAACTCTTTCACATCACTTACTCCAATTGCCAAACCCGAAGAAGAAAAGAAGGTTTTAGACCTGTTCGAAAATCCGCTTCCCGCTCCGTTGGATAACGAATTCGGTGTCTTTTTCCTAACTGTCCTGATATGGCTATTTTTTTCAATTATTCTTATCTTTGTAATGGACCCATGTGTAAAGGCCTTCACAAAGAAAACAAAAACCGAGATAGATGACATCGTTCTGAGGATCATAAAAACACCTTTGCTCGTTTTGGTATTCTTCTATGGACTTGTGTCGTCTTTGATCATACTAGAGAATCATATCCCTTCTTCGATTCTGGACATAATCAACGCAATATATGGGGTCGTTGTAGTTTTAATATTGTTCTATGTTGTCTACAAACTTTTCAAAGATATTCTCGTATACTACGGTAAAGTAATTGCTAAGAAAACGGCATCCAACATCGACGATGTTATCGTGCCCATCGTGGAGAAGTTGGGTGTCGTGATCATTGCGTTGGTGGCCCTGGGATACGTGCTTGGGTATTTGAATATCGATATGACAATGTTCGTTGCTGGCGGAGTGGTGGTGAGCATGGTTATCGCTTTTGCGGCGCAAGAAACCCTCTCCAATCTCTTCAGCGGAATATTCATTCTCACGGACCGCCCTTTCATACAGGGCGATACGATAATCCTCCCTGATGGTGACTGGTATGAAGTGCGAAATATTGGCTTGAGGAGTACCCGGTTGTTTCGGTTTAAAGACGCAAGCTTGATCACCATACCTAATAACAAAATCGCGACCGAGAAGATAATTAATTACTCCAATCCCTATGACAAGGTTAGAATAAGGAGGACCATAGGCGTTGCTTATGGGACCGATGCAGAAAAGACCAAAAAGATCATCCATGAGGTTATAGCAGCGAATCCGCATGTTATCACCGATGATGAGGACCTAAAACCAGTCGTTAGATTCGATGAACTGGGAGAATCCAGCATCGATTTCTTTATACAGGTTCATGTGGACGATAGAAGCAATAAGTTGGGTGTGATCGACTATCTCAACACAGAGATATACAAGAGGTTCAACGAGGAGGGGATCGAGATTCCATTCCCTCAAAGGGTAATTCACATTAAAAAGGAAGAAGGGTGATGGAAATGTTAGAAGTGGATATTAGGGATTTAAAAGTCGGGGAAGCTCACGATATAATGGTGGGCAAGCCCGCATTGGTCAAAGAAGATGCCATCCTGAAAGATGCAGTTGAGGCCATTACAAAAAATTTGACTTCGAGGAAGGTCTATGTGGTGGATGAGGAAGGAAAGTTGATGGGCGTGATAACCATTGAAACATTGCTGCGGCAGGTGGGTTATCGGGTTGGAGTAAGAGAGGCTGGAGTGATATCGTTCTTCAAGTTCCTTTCCGGCATTTTCAAGGAAAACGTTACGGAATTCATGGAAACGCCCGTGACGATTACCAATAGACACAACGTGCTTGATGCCCTTAGGATGATGGAGGAGCATCACTTGAACGATCTGCCGGTTATAGATGATGAGGGAAGAATCATAGGCGAGCTCAACAGTCTTGAAATATTGGCACACGCCAAGAAAATTTTTTAACACCTGACGATTTAATGACCTTTCATTCCTTCTTCGTTAAATTTTTTATTTTCTCCCACACACTGTTGATATCATCCTCGATCTCTTTCAGTGCCACTTCGCCTTTCTCTTTGATGACATGCGCAGCTTCCTTAGCCTTCTCCTCACCCAAACCGCCTGTGATATCCATCCTCTTATCCCTGAGCTTGGTTCTGGCGGCGCTGATATCCTCCTCTATCTCATTGAAGAGCTTGATCGTGCCTTCCTTTGCCTTTGTCTTGCCTTCTATCACGGTCTGCTGAAGCGCACCCAAATCCTTATCCAATTCTTCGTAAGTTTTTTTACCGATCTCCTTGAGCTTATCCTCCACCACACCGCCTGTCATCTCTCTCCTTGTGCTCCTTATCTTCTCTCTCGTGTCCAAAAGCCTCTTTTCCAAATTTCCAAATATCTCAGACAAATTAACTCCTCCTTTATATCTTATGAATCCGTATACAGTGTCAAACTATATACCTTTCTGTAATGAAGGTTTAATACGAATCAATAGATACCTCGGTCCAATGGTGCGCTCATGTCGGTTCTGAGAAATTTCCTTGTGATTAGCAGGGCAAAGGTGCAGACTGTGTCCTTTGCAAGTGCCACATTGGGAGTCCTCCTAGGTGCAGGGGCGATAAATGCTGTCCTGAGCTGGGATGTGGTGGCCTTTATCTTACTCTTCTATGTGTTGATCACATTCGCGTGCAACATCAACTGTTACTGCGATGTCGAGGTTGACAGGCTGAGGAAAAGGGAGCTCCAGAAGGCAGTATCGTACTTTGGAAAAAGGAAGATGAGGATCATTTTGGCACTGGAAGCGGTGATATCTCTAATTTTAGCGCTCTTTTTAGGTTTAAGAGGACACTATGAAGTGACTATGCTCGCGGCCATAGGACTTTTCTTGGGATGGGCCTACTCCTCCCCTCCACTGAGAACAAAAGGCAAAGGCACAGTGGGCCCTTTACCGGTAATTCTTGGGGTCTATGTACTGCCGATAATCGCCGGTTATTTACTGGTAAACAAGGCCCTTACCCTAATTTTCATCCTCTTCGTGGGGGGCTATGCATTAATGAACTTGGGCATCAATCTAGTGAACACATGCGAGGATTATTCTGAGGACAGGAAATTGGGAATAAGGACCTTTGCCCATGCTTACGGGCTGAGAAAAACCTTGAATTTGGCCTTCACTATCACCGTTTTAGGAGGCCTTCTTGGCTTGCTGTGTCTATTGTCAATCGGCCTCGATAGGATATACGCAATAACCCCAACCTCCGCTCTGGCTATTCTCATTTTCATAATTTCCTGCATTACAGCCGTCATTACGGCCAAGGAGATTTATGCAGTTGGGCAGGCCCGCAACCTGGAAAAATCTGCAAAAATCAATGCCAAGAAAATGCCCAAGTGGTTCGTCATTACAAGATACCCCATGTGGCTCTTTGCACTTTCACTGTTGTTCGTATGAAGTTACCCACCATCCTTTATCCCCCTCCGCCCGCCCAAAAGATACGTCCCGCTTTCCCCACCATCTCCAGAATAATATATTCCCACCATCCAATAACCCCCTCCGCCCATCCTCAAGAAATACCCTTTTGGCCGGTTTCCGATAACTCTAATATGATGTTTGCCTATGGCTGTCTAAATGGTAAAGCCAACCCAT
>CBDUXN010000037.1:0-24688 GCA_965371185.1 uncultured Thermoplasmata archaeon | reverse complement strand
CGATGAGAGAAATTATTACCAGTTCAGACCAATAGTTTGATACGGTTGACCTTTATGACAAGGCTCATCTATCTGGGTGATTGTTTGGTCACGATAATCCTCTTATGTAAATCATCTGAGGATATGAAGGCCAGGGGGCGATGATTTACAGTTGATGGAATTGACAAAGAACACGCATAAACTGTCAATTGTGTCAAATGGCGATAATATTAAAAAACTCATTGGGATCCCTTTCTGCATTATCCATTGTATGCCTAGCCCTATCCTTTCTTCCTCGAGGAATGTACAGAGTCGGTCTTGCCGCTATTCGAGGTTACCTTTGAGGCCACCTCAGAACTGGAGGCCGATCTTGATTCTGATGTCAGTGATATGGGGGTTGGTATCTCATCCAAAATACTGGTAATGCGATTTAATACCACCTTACCAAAAGCTGACATCTCATAAAATGAATAGGTTTTAACATCACTGGATTTAGTGTAATAATTCGTGATCAAGCCTGATTCGAGCAACCTATTGAGATGATAGTTCAAAGTGCTTTCGTTCATCTTAAATCGCTCTTTCAGCTCTTTAAAAGAATGCTTACCGTTCGCATTCAGAGCGAGTAGAATCGCCAACCTAGAGTCGTCTGAGACTCCTTTTGTGAACGCGATCCTGACCTCCTTTGGAATCTCCTCAACAACCGATGAAACATATCTATTTGGCATATCCAATCACCATGGGCCTTTATATATGTGTATTATAGTTGATATCTCTCAACTATTGGAAATATATACCTTGACCAATATAAAGGTGTCGGTCATTTTATGAGAATCGACCAGATCAGAGAGAAGATACTCATCACCATCTTTGGGTCCCATGCAGCATTGGATCGTTTACAGAGCCTTAGGGATAGGTTTAGAAATGAGGGCTATTCAAATACAAATCTGGTTATGGATTACGATTCTATAAAGGGTATTGATCTTCGAAATTACACAGATTATGATAAATGCAATCTCGCCTTGGAAAGATCTGCTTGCAATCTGTTTGTGTTTTTAGTTGATGTGGACAATCAAGGTCCGGCAAGTGAATTACTGTATGCCCTAGAACGACCCGAGATACTGAGAAGAACAATTATCATGGTAGAAATGCCTGAAGGGTTGGATTACTCAGAGGCTTCAGATGTCGTGGTCAGCTCATATCTCAGGAGCCATACGGCCTACAAAAATGTCAATATTGGAAGGTTTCTAAGGGAAGATTATGATGATCTGTTTATTAAAGCTCGCCAGAGGACATTCTCTATGATGTTTGAGGAAAAATTCCTTGAGACATCCAACTTTAGATAGGTAGAAATCCAAGAAAAACGACGGGATACTGCTCATAGAATTGGAACTAAATCCATTTTCTAAACCTTTAACGTTCTTCTATACTGGCTTGGGCATAACTGCCACAAAAACGATGATAACCAGCAGACTCGGAAGGCTCACACATGCATTTAGTATCGGGTCGTCGTTGCTTCTGCATATGAATCGCCCCTTGATTTTTTCAATACGAAATTGATGCCAATATTCCCAGCAAACCTTATCTCCCCTTGAAAGTCCTCTGATCTATCTCTTCATTTCTAGGCCCCTGGGAAAGGTGTATATACCTTCTTTGGTAAATGAAATCGATTGTTAAGTGGGTGGAGTAGGCAGAAATTATGGCTAGGGAAAACTCGGCTGCGCTCCAGCCCGATAACATCCCAGAATTGGCTGCCGCTAACACCAATATCGAGAACACGAAACCGAGTAGATTATCTGCTCTTGTTTATTTAAATAGGTATTTTTGTTCATATTATACCTAACTAGGGTATTATCCTTATAAAATTCTCTATAATGAACCAGAGGGTATATATCACACCTATCCACAATTTAGGAGCCCATTTTAAATTCCTCACACGACGTTTTTGCGGGGTTGACTAATAAAATAAATTATATTTAAAGCTTTATCATAATCTGGCAGCCCCACCTAACCCGCACCTTTGAGGCTCCCCCCAGCCCCAACCGCCCAAGCCGCCTACCGCACATTTAATCCCATCGATCAAATAACGATGTGAAAACCTACTGGTCCCATTAAATCTACGGCAGATGACCCCAAAAAGCATTTTAAATATACGGTAGTTGTGCCCGATTCCCATTAATTCTGCGGTAGGTGATCTGAATTCAATATGCGGTAGGTAACTACCGCAAATTCAATTCAATATGAGGTTGATGGCTCCTGGAACGAAAACGAAAAGCCTCAATACTGTCAAGGTCCGCCTAAAAACCATTTCACTATATCAGTATCAAGATTTAATCACTCATTTATAATTCGGTTATATAATATTGTTTTTATCAAATATCATTCTAATTGTTTTTTAAGAAATTTTTCAATGTCATTTAAATCAAAATAATAAACATTTTCACCCCTACTTTTTTTCTTAAATGATTTGGCAATAATAACATAAAATTCCTTTCTATTTTTTTTCTTATTCGGCCATTCAATGTATTTACTTTTTTCTTTTAAATTATTTAATACTCTTCTTCCATCAACATTATCTTTCCATTTGCATTCTGCAAATAAAATGTCCTTTGTATGCTCATTCAAACCTACAATATCTATTTCAATTTCCCTGCGTTCTTTAGTTTCAAAATCTCTGTAATAACCCCACCATCTACCTATTCTCTGTAGATTGATAATACCCATCTGTGCTATGAGTTCTTCTCTGATAAGTTTTTCAAATCTTTTACCTAAAAACGTATTAAAATCTATCTTCAATTTTTTCCCCGCATTGTTTGTTACTCCGATTTCTAAATCAGATTTAAAAGGCTCAGAAAAAACAAAAACAAAAGAAAAAAAGTTATCATCAATACTATAGGTGGTTTTCTTACTTTTTACTTTCGTTACAGGTATTTCTCTTTTTATGATGCCTAGACGAATTAAAACCTTCAAATATTTATCAATATCATGAGCTTTTATCCCTGATCTGTTTGCTATTTCAACTACTTTTGTATGCCCTGAAGCTATAGCAGTAAGAATGCTTTTGTAAACATCAGGTTCCCGTAATTCCTCTTTTAATAAAAAATCTATTTCCTCATAAAGATGCCCTGTTTTATCCCAAATCTGCTCATTAATATTATAAAATGTGTTTTTCCTATCAGAAAACTTCTCCATATAAAAAGGCACACCCCCTAAAACGGCATAATATTCTATGTTTTTTTCTATATTATTCGAAGGAAAAAAATCATAAAATGAGTAAAACGGGATTTCCTCAAGTTTAATATGTGCAGTTTTTCTCCCATATAAAGCACTTTTATGACTCAAAACTCCTTTTTCCATCATGCTTATACTTGAACCACAAAGAATCAAAAACACATTGGTTTTATTTAGTATGTTATCTACAACTACTTGAAATTGTGAAGGAACGGCATCATCCTTTTCTACCAGATAAGAAAACTCATCAAACACAATAACTATATTGTTATTCTCTATTTTTTTTATAAGATATGAAAAAATTTCTTCTAAATCATTAGTTTCAATAATCGGTTCATTAAAATATTCTGCGATTTTTCTTTTAAATCGGTAAATGTTACGCTCTGTTCCACCTTTGTCACATACTAAATAAATGTAGTTTTTGTCTTTTATAAATTGTTTGATTAATTCTGTTTTACCTATTCTTCTTCTCCCGTAGATTACAAAAAATTCAAAACCTTTTTTTTGGTATCTTTTTTCTAGAAATGCTAGTTCTTCTTTCCTATCTATAAACTTTAGGTTCATAATGATTAGGAATGTATTCCTAATATTTAAACTTTCGTTTTTGTGGGTTTAAATATTAATTAAATATGAGGTTGATGAAAACCCCCAAAGGAAGGTTTGCCAAACCCCCTCTTTTTCTTGGGTTCGGAATGAGGATAGCTAGTCATCTAAAAATCCATCATTTCACCATGATCTCCCAACTCCCGTATATTATATATGAAATGCAGGTGGTGACATCTCTATAATTTTAACTTAAAAAAACTAAAAGTTTTATATATTGAACTGTGGTTCATTTGATTGAACTGTTTGAAAAATATGTGGATTGGAAGATATTGGCTTATTTCCTTGAGCATTCCACTAGCTCAATTTATGTAAAGGAACTATCTAGAATCTTAGACATTAGCCCAGGCAGTGCGAGCTCTTCTCTAAAGAGATTCAAAAAGTGGGGATTGGTAGAAAAAGAAGAAAGGGGTCAAACCCATCTTTACAAACTCAATAACGAACTTGTTGTTGTAAGAGAACTTAAAATAACATTCATGTTGATGCAATTGCAGGAAATAGGCTTTGTCGACAGATTATTAAAAATAGACGATAATATTATCTCCATAGCTTTATATGGAAGTTATGCAACAGGTGAATACGACGAAAAAAGCGATCTGGATCTTCTATTAATATCACCTTTGAAACTGGATCTTAATGAATTTATCGAGCATATTGAGAAGAAATTAAAAAGAGTTGTAAGTATCGAAATATTCTCATTAAGCCAATGGAACAAATTGAAGGAACGGGCGGACCCATTCTACAACAACGTCGTTATGAATAATATTTTACTGTATGGAGGTGAACTGATTTGAATCTCAAAGATTGTTACGATCAGGGATTGCTTAAACGCATGCGACCCTAACCAGAAGCAGCGAAAAAAGAAATCGAGAAAAATATTTAGATATACCTGATACATGTGCTCGATTACAAGCCAGATGCTAAAAAGACAGATCGAAGAGCCGCGGAGCAGGTATTTTCGTATACCTTGGCCTTGAGCAAACGCACGGCCATCCCATTCGAAAACTTCACGTGTGCATATTTTGATGAGAACAATTACTTAGAATTTCCAACAAAAATGGCCTCAGGAACCCTCTGAAAGTCAGGATCACCTGTCACCACCTTCGCGTTTATTGATTGAGCAGTGGCTAAAATCAGGCTATCGCCTAGGCCCCATTTGAATTCGTGCTTGATTTTTGCACCCACGATGGCGATTCGCTCGTCAACAGGCACTATAAAGCACCTATCTTTAATGTCCTGGAGGGCAGAGTTTGCCTCTTTCTCGGTATAGGACAACAGAAACCATCGATATATCTCAGATAAGTTAATAGCGGAGACATAAGCCATCATGTCTCCTTCAATGTATTTAGCAACCGCATCTGCATTGGCTGTGCCTTTGTAATATTCGATCCAACACCAAGAGTCAATGAGTACTGGAAAACCTGTCAAGTTCTTCCCTCTCAAATCTCTTCAATTTCGGAAATTTCCCTTTTTTCGACCTCTTCAGACGTTTATTCTCAAGTATCAATGCCCTTATGAGCTCATTATATGTTGCATGACCAAAGTCGTGCTTCAAATTCTTCAGCAACGTTATGGTTTCTTCATCAACTTGAATGGTTGTGGTCATAATATACGCCTATATACTATAGCCTATATATCTATAGCACTATAAAAACCTTTCTACAACCCTCCCACACATACCCCTCACTCAAACCACCCCATCTCTTGGTTTTTCGTTTAATTCTGTTCCAAACTCCATGTTCGACAGCCGGTATCTGAGAATAAAGACTGCATATATTCAGGGTAAACATGTTCTAACGTGCTTCCACCTAATGCATAGCTGCATTAATGCATAGCTGCATTATGTATTTATAAAGTTCTCTATAATGAACCAGAGATTATCAACTCAAGAATTGTGAATCCTTTGAGAGAAGGTATGGGCCGTGCTAAAACAGACAGCCCATCTCCTAACGTACTAAACCTTAAAATATAAGACATGAATTCAGAATTACCACAAAGAAAAGGCAAGCAGGGATAGCTTTGAGGATAGAGATCAGGGAGAGACCGTGGGATTTGGTTGCAGTGATTGTTTTAGCATCACTGCTGCTCGGAGTTGTGCTCATAGCCCAAACAGGTGCATTACGGGTAGTTCTCGGACTTGCCTTTATCCTTTTTCTGCCTGGATATGTGATTGTATCTGCCCTGTTCCCTAAGGCTGAAGATTTGGATACTATCGAGCGCATCGCATTATCGTTCGGAATAAGTATCGCTGTTGTTCCCCTTATCGGGCTCTTGTTAAATTATACACCCTGGGGTATCAGACTCGAACCGATTCTAACATCGCTGTTTTTTTTGATCATCTCGGTCGCCATCATCGCGTGGTATAGAAGAAGTCAGGTATCGCTGGAAGATCGATTTTGCATTGTAATATCGATCGAGCTGCCAAAAGGCGAAGACGTCACAACATTCGATAAGATACTCACCATCGTACTGGTGATTTCCATTATAATCGCAGTCGGCACATTGATCTATGTCATAACTGTTCCCAAAGAAGGTGAGAGATTTACCGAGTTCTATGTTCTGGGTGAGAATGGAACAGCTGAAGATTATCCAAATAATCTTACAATCGGCGAAAACGGGACTGTGATCGTAGGTGTGGTATGCCGCGAACATGAAAGGACAAGGTATACCGTTGAGATCGAGCTTTTAAACTTAACCGGTGAGAGGGAGAATAAAACGCTTGGGCAGTATAATTTCACCTTAGTGCATGATCAGCTTAATGAAACTGTTTTTAAATTCAATGTGAGCGATAACGGAACCTATAAACTTCAGTTCCTTCTCTATATCAACGATAAAAAGGAGCCGTACAGGGAACTGCATTTATGGATCAATGTAAAACCTTGAAGAGGAAGGCAAGAAAAATGGTGAATGACGGGTTAAAAAGCACATCTTACGGAAGGATACTGATATTGCTCTCCTGCGTTCTTTTCGCAGAGGCCTACCTTTTCACAAATCTTTTACCGGCCATTTCCGCCGCAGCGATCATATTATTTTTGGTATATACCAAACTCGGCATAAGAAACACGATTCAAGCTCTCGACATCGAAATGGAGAGAACGATCCTTGAGAAGATACTATTTGCAGACAAGCCTTTTAACATCACCCTTAAAATAAAGAGCAGTTCCGGCATAGCGCATCTCGAACTAGAAGATAAAATCCCAAGAGGATGCTCGGTTCATGAAGGAACGAACAGATATTCTACATTGATGGAGCCAGATAAAGAATACAAATTCAAGTATTCTGTCAGCGCAACCGAAAGAGGCAAATATACATTCGAAGGATTAAGAGTCACCGTAAAGGACAAGAGCAAACTCTTTCGATATTCCACGGATCAGGCGCTCGTCTCGGATATAAGGGTCCACAGCGGTATGGATTCGATAAAAAAAGCCAAAGCAATGGCCAAAAAGGAAAAGCTTGAGAAAACAGCCAAGGCAAGAGGCAGGGTAACAAGGGTCAGGAGTTATGAGTTCGCGGGTATAAGAGATTACATACCAGGCGATAGACTGAAGGATATCGAATGGAAAGCCACATCAAGGTTCTCCAAGTTGATGACAAAGGTGATGGAGGAAGAGACCGCTATTCCTTCGGTTATATTGTTGGACTGCTCCAAAAGCATGAGGAAGACCACAGGCGATAGATCGAAGATAGATCATGGCATTCGGCTTTCACTTCAATTGACAAAGATGCTTCAGGCAGGTGATCACCCTGTGGGATTGATGGCATTTGACGAGCATAAAGTGCTGAGTGATATAAGCGTAAGCACAGGCCGCGATCAATTCGACAGGATATTCAACGCATTGCTTTACATTCCGAATAGAATCTTTGTAAACGAATATGATACGATTTCGCAGACAGAGCCTTTACCTCCTAAAACTGAGCCTAGCAAAAGATTTGTCGGCATGATCGCACCTTTCCTTACAAGAAAAAAAAGAAGATACACGAGCATCACACAGGCCACAGGCATATACGAGGCCGTAAGGACGCTGATATCAACCACCGAGAGAAGCCAACTTCTGCTGTTGATCACAGACCTTGAGACGAACCTCCAATCGCTGCATGAAACTTTGAAGTTGGCCAAGAAATACGGGCATAAAGTCGTTTTGATCACACCGTTTACATATTGGTACGATTCTTATCAGGATAAAATAGCCCCTGACCTTTTGGAGACGATATATCAAAGCTATACTGAAAAACAAAAAATCATTGGGGAACTGAGGGGGTTGGGTGTGAAAGTGATCGAGATAAAACCCAAAGATGTAGCGCCGAAAGTGATAAGAGAACTGGAGAGGCCGAGATGAAAAAGCAGATTTTACCGGTATATTTGGCGATCGTTCTCCTTCTTCAAAGCAAGTTAGAACCTCTCTCTATACTTCTCATTCTTTTCCCTATCGTCGTTCTTTCCTACGCACTCCTAATGAAGAGAACTAACATCGGGATAATAGGATTTGTATTATTCCAGTTCTTTGCACTTCCCACGGTCGAACTGCTAAATTACGAAAGCATCCAAGCCACCATCTTCACCATAATCGTTATGATCATCCCGTCGCTCATTCTCCTCAAAATAATACTGGATCTGGAAAATAAAAAAATACCAAAGTTCAAACCCAAAGCTGAACCTATCGTTAAAATCGCATTGATATTGACATTGATCATGGTATTTTTGGTTGCTCTAACCCAAATATCTATGTTCGATATCTACCTACAAGGGGCAGAGGCCACCACCGTCCAAATACTTCTTCTAGCCTCGATAACAATTATAACATGCACACCTTTTCTTGAGAGAGCGAAGGTATAAATAATCTAAAATTCGTTTCGCCCTACGTATGTTTCTACTTGGGCATATAGGTATAACCGTAGGCATTGTTTACTTGCTGGCATCGTTGTTTTCTTCTCGCAAAAAAACTGATAGTCCTCATACACTATTAACTGAGGATATCGATTTCAGGATCGTTATGGTTGCGGCGATGCTGCCTGATATCGTCGATAAGACCGTGGGAATGATAATCTTCAAAGAGGAGATCTCAAATGGCAGGCTTTTCACGCATTCAATAGTCGTCATCGGGATAATTTCAATTTGTCTATTTATTATGGCTAGGAAAAGATTCGGTCCAAGTTTCAAACCTCTATTCTATGTCTCACCCCTTTGGATTCATTTAATTCTTGATAGGATGTGGGAGGATCCCCACACACTCTACTGGCCCTTGTTTGGAACCAGCTTCCCTAGACTTGATATCGAAATCGGAGATTTCCTTACCATTCTACTGACAAACCCCTATGTCTATCTCACCGAAATTTTGGGTGCTTTGATACTCACAACCTTACTCATAAGACACAGATTATTTATAAAAATACGCCTTTTTAGCTTTTTGAAGCATGGGAAACTGAAGATAAGTTCCAACTCCTGAGGGTAAAAGAGGTACTTCGTATCTTGGGCCTAATTTCATATCTCATCAATAATCTCTTTTACTGTTTTAAGTTCTATTTCTAATCCTTCTTTATTTTTTATCTTCATAATGCCTAAAATAGCATAGATTCATTCTACTTTTTCCAAATAAGCTATATCTTCTGTTGGAGAAAATATCAATTTCAATTTATTATCGGCTAAGAATCTTGTCCCCAAAGCACTGGGTATACCTTCTGGACTATTCTTTATTATTTCCGCAACTGGGATTTCGGTCTTAAATAACTTTAGTTTTCCATCTTCCTCTGATTTACAACGAAATCCCACCCTTTTTATCGTGTATGTATCTTTAATTTTACCTGTCCAAGCGATGGGTGCTTCATCTTCAGGAACTTTTTTTACGCTTTTACTATCAAAAGGAATTCCCATTACCTTTGCATCTTTTTCAATAATACAGCAAGAATTCGTCGATCCTGTGTCTACCATGAATTCGATTTCTTTATATAAAAATCGCGGTTTCCGACAGTTTAAAAAAGCACTTAAAACGCAATAAACGTGCTCTTTCTCCTTTATTTTTCTATCTTTTTTTCTAATTATACGTAGAGGAATCTTCATCAATTACACACGCCAAAAGAGCTTACAAAAGCATTGCTACGCCATCTGGAAGTATATATTCGCATACAAACCATTCTGGTATTTCTGTTGATTTCAATAGCGTATCAATATCTTTTTCCGATTTAACGACTCTTTTGTTGTGTACTATAACATAATTATTTGCATATTTCTTTTTTAATTCACTATATTTTTCTTGAATCCACTCTCTATCTCTTTCAGCTTGTAATAATAATTCAAGTATTCGTTCATCAGTTAGTTCTTCTTCATTATTCATCCAAATCCCCCTTTCACTGTCTTCATCATCATCTCTTTCCCATTCCTTTATTTATTACTCTTCCTATATATATGCTGTTTTTGTTATCAAATTTGATAATATCTTTTCACTTTATAAACCTTTTCATGTCCCCATTAATTAGGACATGAGGTTTATTTTTCACATTTATCCAGTTATTTATTGACCTACTGACTATTTAATATTTGCTAAATATATGGATGAAATGAAGTTATCACCCGTCAAGGAATAGGAGGGTTCATCACCCGAATGCTGACCAGTACCGGAATTGGTAAGTTTTAAATCTATCTTTAATAAGTCCCCCCACGCAACAATAGGGTTTAAGTCCCCTTTTTGCAACAGTACCGAGGAAGAATATCATTATATAGTAATAACTGCATATTTTACCGAGAAGGAGAGATACGAGGTGAAGGAATGAAAATTTCATACGATCCCGAAGCAGATGCAATGAACATAGTATTCCAGAAAGGAAAATATGATATTAGTAAAGAAATTGCTGAAGGAATCATCATAGACTATACAAAGGATGGAAAGGTGATTTCTATAGAAATTTTGGACGCTACAAAACGAATGCCACTGAAAGACATAGAAGACATAACTGTTTCCATCCCTGTAACAACATAATGTATGCCCCGACATTCAACAGAGCCTTCGCCTTCGATGTGCCATCTATGGGTATTGATTCCTTTCACTTCTTGTCCTGACCTTTTGGTACCTCTACCTTGTCAAGCGCATCGTCGATCACCTTCTCTGCAGTAACACCTTCCAATTCGGAATCCATGGAAAGCAGCAGTCTGTGATTGAGTATTTTGGGAGCAACAACCTTTACATGATCCGGGATCACATAATCACTCCCGTGAATCAGACTGTAGGCTTTAGCCGCATACAACATATGCTCTCCTGCTCTCGGACTTGCACCGAGTACAAGCTCTTTTTTATTTCTGGTCTCGATGATGATATCCCTGATATATTTCAATATGCTCTTGTCCACATACACCTTTTCATAGCACGCAACAAGCCTATCGATAAACCCATCTTCTACAGATTTAGTTGATACCTCTGAGGTATGACTTTTCCTGTACAGCATTTGCAGTTCCTCATCTTCAGATATATAATCCATCTTGACCTTGTACATGAACCTGTCAAGCTGAGCTTCGGGAAGATGATATACACCTTCGGTCTCAATAGGGTTCAAGGTCGCTATCACCATAAAAATATCTGGTAAGTTGAAGGTGTTGCCTTCGATGGTTATCTGTCTCTCTTGCATCGCCTCTAAAAGTGCGGATTGCGTTTTCGGCGATGCTCTGTTGATCTCATCAGCCAACACGAGCTCGCTGAACAGAGGTCCCTTTCTAAGGTCGAATGTGTTCTCTTTCTGGTTAAAATAGTAGTGTCCTGAGATGTCTGCTGGAAGCAGATCCGGAGTGAATTGTATCCTGTTGTATGCTAGCCCTGTGATTTTTGAGAATGTTTTAGCCAATGTTGTCTTGGCTATGCCAGGAACCCCTTCGATAAGCATATGTCCTCTAGCTATCAAACAAACCAGGAGATCATCCACCACATCCTCATAGCCTACTATTACATTACCTACCATTATCTTAACCAGAGAACAAATTTCACTTACATTGTCAAAGTCTATCTGCTCGTTTTTTTCATTCATGTGCTACCCCCCCTTCTCCGCTTGTCTCCTTGACAATTTTTGTTAAAATGCTCCTATCCCAGCTCGGATGACGGCTCATCACCGTATTGACGGTTTCATCCGAACTAAGAATCGGTTTTTTCCTCTTCAATCTTCCGAGATAGCTCCTCATTCTGTTCCTTGTTCTTATAATTATCTGCTTCGGGAACTTCGTTCCCACAACGAATAGGGTCACAGCCAATAGGAAAAGGATACCTATTTTCTGCAGAGTGGATGTGGCAGCCACGGCAAAGAAGATAAAAGTCATCGCATCTCTGTGGCTTTCGTCTATCAGTATGACCTCCCTACCTCCGCCCAAATAACCGAGCAGATTATCATTTAAAATAGAATTATCCAAATATTTGTACATTAGATTTATCAGAACGCTCGGATCCGATAATAAAATCAACTCTCCATCACCGTATCTCTCTATCGCCAATACAGGCAAAGGTCCTTTTTTTTCCTGATCGTCCATCTTCCCGTTCATGTTGGAGTCAAGCCAACTTCCTGTACTAGATCTTGCAAGAACCGTTGCATTTCTGCCCGCAAGGAGGGAGGTGGCGTAGTTGAGGAGAATCCTGGAGACATTGGC
Source organism: uncultured Thermoplasmata archaeon (assembly GCA_965371185.1). Classification (GTDB taxonomy): domain Archaea; phylum Thermoplasmatota; class Thermoplasmata. The sequence continues at coordinate 12,261 of CBDUXN010000037.1, read as the reverse complement.
TGTAATCGTATGCTCCTGAAAATCGAACACCACACCGTACTGCGGTTTCTTCTCGTATGCTAAATCTATGAGAAGGGAGGATGAAAAACGAGATGTCGAGTTGATCTTTCTCAACAGATCATTTCCTGTGCCGAAATCGTCTGCCAACAGAACCTTGCCTCCATCTGAAAGAAAATGTTGGATATAATTCGCCTCTTCATCTGAAAAAGTAAGACTGGGTCCTATAATCAGCATCGAGGATCTATTGGATTTGAGATCGTAATTTACAAATGAATTGTGGACGACCAGAATGTCTGTATCGGTGTTCTTTACAGAAATCGATGGAAGCAGTTCACCTATTTTGTACGTTCTTACCGTCAATTTGCTGCAGCCGTTCCAATTCGTGTTGTATATGCTGAAATCCGTGTTCGTCGTCAGTACAGGAACCATTAATGCCGATACTATGAAAGCGAGTGCCAATCCATAGGTTAAGAGATACTTGTAGAACCTTTTCATCGAGGGAATCATACTTTGATCCCCCTTGCCCGGGTGAACATCTTCCTAATGCCTGCTAAGAAATCATCCAAAGTATGGCTCTCGATTGGACGGTTTGAGTACATCGCCTTTTCGAAGATCTTTGTGATCGAACGGGTCTCAGTAACCGGGAAACCTTTGTTGGTGAGTTTTTTTGCGATATCTAAATGTGTGTGGCTGGGTTCGACTCTTAACACCTTATTTCTTTCCAGAATGCCGAGTAATATATGATACCCTGCTATGATCGCCTCTCTGAGATTCTTTGTTTCTGTAAGCAGCCTTAATCTGCCCTCAATATCTTCTGTTTCTTCAAAAAGTTTCTCTGTTAATGCTTCTCCGGAATACGATCTTTTCAATAAATTTTTTTGGAGCCGTTGTGTTTGACGAGCAGAGGATGGAGCTGTTCTTTTCTTTTTCACATACAATAATGCGGGAAATAGAAGAACAAGGATCAGGACCACGATAAGGAATAGATTATCATAAATTATATCGATAAGGGATCTGCTATCAATTGGTGCCGGTTCATCCGGTTTTCTTATCTCGACATCTATTATGTTTGATATTGCTTCTCGCCACCTTACATCATCAGGGTTAAATTCTGAATGAACATCGTACTTACCAATAGCCATTTCGAAAGTGGAGTGCACGTATTCATACCGGCCCAGGTCGTTTGTGACAGCTTCGCCGACTTTTTCGTCTTTAATATAAATTTCTATGATCATATCAGATAAAGGAGTGTTATTGAGCTCATCGATCAATTGCCCGAAGAACGTTAGGTTTTCACCTTCATGAACCACGGTCTCAAGAGCTGACAAAGTTAATTTCGGCGGAATATTTATTGAAATATCGACCATCCCAGAAACGCTGCCAATATACACATCATCAGATTCGAACTCAGTTCTGGCACCATATATTCCAATCGGGATTTCTGTGGTATCGAGCTCAAAACTATAATATCCCTCGATATCTGTGGATATATTTGTTATCGTTACGTTGTTGAAATAAAGCGTGTTGCCCAGCAGATCGTTGAAATAAAGGGTAATATTTTTGTCTGCTAAGCCAAGATCCAGATGATCAACTAACCTTCCCGAAAAAGGCACACGCTGGTTTGGAGAATAAACCGGAAACTGTGTCGAAAGAGTCAATTTTGTGGGAATCTTGCCGACGGTGATATTTATCCTATTTGACCCGTATAGGGTATAATTATAAGTCGTGGATGCATATATCTCAAACCCGCCGAGTGTATGGTTCAGAGGTATGTCTTTTTTGAGTTCGTATCTTCCGGTGCTGTTGGCCGATACCTCGTCCAAAATCTGATCATCCATGAATACTGTTATGTTCCCAACGCTTTTGAAGTCGCCTTCTCCGAAGAAATAGCCGTAAGCCGCAAGCTCATCACCAAGGGCAAACTCGGTTTTATATACATAAATAGAGAGAAAATTAGGTATTACCGTAAACAATTCCGAAAGCTCGTCTATTGACTCTTCATCCGATTCTACGAGCTGCTTCGTCTCTATTATCAGTTCTTCCAAAGTAACGGTTGAAAAACCTTTTTCTTTGATTTCATCGGTGTTGGTCTCTATATCATCCACTTTGTTTTTCACCTGCTCGACGTTTGATTCGCTGTTGTTCAACGATTGGACCGCGGTCTCGACGGTTATATTGGTGCTTGCGGTATCATTTATATAATCTTGGGCAACCGTACGATTTTCATTGAGGTAGATATAAAATTGAATGAGACCGGTAGTATTGATATCGAGGTTTTGAAACGATGTGAGATATTCCTCAAGATATTCGTAACTTGTAGCTTCACCCCTCAATTGATCCAAAAGCATTTCCGCGCCCTCCAATAACTCATGGAATTCTTGGGCTTTTTCCATTGCAATGCTCAGATTTTCCGGCGTGAACTCCATATGCACTAAATAGTACAACGTTTCTTCGCTTAGCACCATTGAGTCCCCTAACAAACTCAACAGAATCTCCAGGTCTTTCTCAGCGTCCTCGAAATTTTCATGTACCGGCGGCGTTTCACCCAAAGCTCCTTGAAAAGAGAATGGTATCACAAGGATGATGATGACTATGATTTGAGATGTCCTCCCCAGCAACATTGGTAATCAATATAGTGAATGTGCTCTTAAGGTTTTCGGTAAAGTGCAACCTTACTGGCTCATGGATTTGAGGCTTGCGCACCACCTTACAAAAAAGGGTATATATAAATTTAAAAGACAATAGTTTAATAACCAATCTATGCTATTTACAGAACAGAAAGGAGGAAAAAGATAAAATGAGTATCAGGCGTGCTCTAAGGAGTCCCCCTTTGAGAGCGAAAGTGATGGGTTCTCTCTTTATAGCGATAGGTATATACCTGATTATCTTTCATAATGAGACCGTTTACTTAAATATCGGGTTCGGTGCGATTTTTATCGGTCTATTTGCAATCATCGTAATCAGAGAAAAAACTATCCCAAAGAAATTAAATGATGCACAATTGTTATCTTCCGTGGAATTGCTCTATTCACTTACAAACAGTCTCGACCTTGAGGGCAACGGTTTATATATCCCTGCTGGTAGTAATCTCTCAAAAGAGAGGGTTTTCATACCACTCCAAGAAGAAGAAAAATATAATCTTCCTGCTTTGGATGACGATACGGTTTTTGTCACGGGAACGAGTGGATCGAGTCTCGGCGTGGTGTTTGTACCGCCCGGGCTTGGGCTTTTAGAAACCTATGAGAGGGAAATGGGCATAGAAATAGAAGATATCGATATTGATGAGCTTGAGCAGAATCTCCAAATAATGATCTATGGGTTAGGCCTTATAAAGGATTTGTCGATAAAAAAGGATGGTAACAAGTTCATCAGAGTTAAAATCACGCACTCAGCATATCAAGGCATTTGTGAAGAGATAAAGAATAAGGGTAAAATATGTAGACAAACATGTTGTCCTATATGCAGCTCGATATTATGTGCGATAACCAGATCTTTGGGCAAGAAAGTTAGAATTCAACAGGTAGATATAAAGGATAACGAGATCAGTTTTAGGCTGAGAATAGGTGGTTGAGATGCTGCTCTCGGAGAAGGTTACGCTCACTATGATCCTACTGACCATCATTTTCCTTGTAATTTCTTGGGATAGTGGGTTGGAGGTATTTGTCGTTCTGATCCTAATCGGAGTGCTTATTCTCCGGGAATTGATTGAATCGTTCGCACCAAATGATTTAAAAGATAGAATGAACTTCTTTATTTATACTGGGTTGATAATATTTGTTGGGATCGTTGCAAGAAAAATAATATATGTGCTTGGATAGCCGGTATAAAGTAGAAAATTTTTATAGGGTTCTCAAATTGTGAGTCATTTTACTATCGAATAAGTCAAGAGCATCAGGCGCACTCATTGAGATGACTTTTTCTTACCTACTGCTTATAGTGGAAGATCTTAAACCCCCTTAAATTGGACTATGCCCGTTCCCCAGTATTTTAAAAAATAAGGCATTATTACCAAAAAATATATACTGTCAAAGTTCTATAAGTATACAACTGTGCTATCCTATCTGTCCTGATAGGACAAGGAGGGAGAATCATGAAGATCGAAGAGAGAGGGCATTTTAATCCTAAAAGAACAAGGAGACTATGGGCTGTATTATTCGCCTTGATTCTAATAGGCGCTGTGCTTGTGAGCATGGTAGGAAATGTGAGTGCCACCATATTCGAACCTCCCCATTCAGATTATGGTGAGGATACAGATAGCGATGGTGATTACAACTATTTGGTTGTGAATGTAACCGTGAATGTGAGCACATCAGGGAATTATGTAGTTGATGGTATATTGGAGGATTCGGGTAACAATTGGATAGACACAAACACCAACTTTACCTTCCTCAGCGCAGGAACTCATGTGGTGAAACTCCGCTTCGAAGGATGGCTCATTCGCATGAACGGTCAAGATGGACCTTACACCGTGAATTTAAACCTTTATGACGATTCCTGGAATTTGCTAGATTCAGATATATATACAACAAATTCTTACAAATTTGAAGATTTCGAACTCCCACCTGCTGAGTTTTCCCCGCCACATTCAGATTATGGATTGGATACTGACGGCGATGGCTATTTCAACTATTTGGTTGTGAATGTGACGGTTGATGTAAGTGTGGCAGATTCTTATAAGGTGGAAGGAGACCTATTTGATAGTATCCCTAACTGGATAGACTCCGATACCAACTTTACCTTCCTTTCTGTTGGGAATCAAGTCGTTCAGTTGTATTTCGATGGGATGAGCATCTACCGCAACGGTAAAGATGGTCCTTACACAGTAAACCTTGAACTCTATGACAATTCATCGAATTTGGCCGATACAGATACCTATACCACGAAATCTTACACATATAATCAATTCCAGGCTCCGGGTGCATCATTCAAACCACCCCATTCAGATTATGGATTGGATACTGACAGCGATGGTTTATTCAACTATTTGGTTGTGAATGTGACTGTTAATGTTACTGTACCAGGTTTCTATCAGGTGGATGGAGATTTATTTGATCTCTCTAAAAAGATAGGCACTGATTCCAACCTCACCTTCCTCAATGCAGGGATACAGGTTGTTCAACTTCGTTTTAATGGTTGGAAAATTTACAATAATGGTAAAAACGGAACTTACACCGTAAAGCTTGACCTATATGACGAATCAGCGGTTTGGCTTTATTCGGATACATACATAACTAATTTTTACACATACAATCAGTTCCAGCCTCCACCCGCGGTATTCGTGCCCCCTCATTCGGATTACGGGTTGGACACAGATTCCGATGGCTTTTTCAATTACTTGGTAGTGAATATTACAGTGAATGTGAGTGTTGCAGGGGACTATAAAGTGAAAGGTCAGCTATTTGACATTTCCTTTTATTTCATAGAATTTGTCGACAATTTCACTTTCCTCAATACAGGGATTCAGGTGGTGCAGTTGTACTTCTCAGGCTCGGCCATATACAACAATGGTGAGAATGGATCTTTTTTGGTATTGCTAGATCTTTTTGACAATTCATCGAATTCCCTCGACAATGATATGTATATCACGGGCTCTTACACATATGACCAGTTCCAGCAATCAACTCCACCAGCTCCACCGGCACCTCCAACAGGATTGCAGGCCTCTCTGATAACTGGTGGAAAGGACGTGATGCTCTCTTGGAACGCTTCTGCTGATGACGGTAAAGGTGAAAACGATGTTGTAGGCTACACCGTTTACAAGTCGGTTACAGGGGTAAATGGCACTTATGGTTTTGCAGCATGGATAGTAGCAAATGGTTCTGCTTCCTACAATTGGACCGATATAAATGCAGGAGATGGGGATTGGAACGATTATTTCTATATCGTCAGAGCAAACGATACTTCAGACAATGAGGAGCAAAACGCAAACAAAGTTGGCAAGGTAGTGAATTATCTCGTAGAAGGTTGGAATCTAATATCAGTGCCATTGATCCAAACCAATACATCCATGGAATATGTTCTGCAGACTATAGAAGGCAACTATACCGGAATATATGCTTATCATGCAGGTAAATCAAGGCCTTGGCTTCACTGGCATAGGGACAGACCAAACAAATTCAACGATGTCATCGAAATAAATCATGAAGAAGGATATTATATCCTTATGACGAGCCCAGATTACCTTGTTATTACCGGAAAGATACCAACCAATACACAAATACCCTTAAAGGCTGGATGGAACTTAGTAGGTTATCCTTGCCTTGTAAATAAAACAACGAACGATGCACTTTCTTCGATCTCAGGGTTATATACCAAAGTTTGTTTCTACAATACGACAACTGACAGGGATGAGGCTTTGGGACCAGATGATCTTATGCACCCAGGATATGGTTATTGGATTCATGCAACTGAAAATTGTGTTTGGGAGATATAGGATTGGGGAGCAAAGTCTCTTGAGAAGATAGGTGACAATCATATTATTAACACTTTAAGTCGATTAAACCAAAATTACTTAAAGTAATGAATCAATTACCTTCCAATTCAGGAGAGTGACATGGGGGCAGGAAGCCAATCAAAGAACTACCTGTTGCAATGCCTTTGTGAGGCTCTCTGGAGGAGCGCCAAGGTGGGGCGCGATGACAGAAAGGGGGAGGAAGGTATGGATCTTCTTTTCCTGAAATACCAATAAGCCTTTATCTCATAGGGAGGAGGTGATAACAAGATGCAGAGAAATATAAAAAGGACGATAACCGTGGTTATGGTTCTGATTTCTGTGTTGCTGTTGCTTTCTCCCATTGTATTTGCTAAGGTGTTTGTAAAAATCGATGATGTGGGACTGAAGTCCCTCCATATAAGAGCAGATATATTAGAGGAGGGCAGCCCAGGTAAACATGGTAGGATAAGTGCTATGATAAGGGAAATGACCGAGGAGGTGTACTCGTACAAGTTTATGATAGATCTGAAGAAGGCAACGCCAAATACACAATATATTATATGGTTATATGCTGATTTGCCAGAAGAGGTTGTAATCACCATTTACGGCGACGGTACAGGCCTTTGGCCGGGTATTGAATGGGTTGCAAATTCCTATGGAATTGACTATAACGAGGAAAGTGGTGTGATAGAGACCACAGTGGGTGATTTACTGAGTGTTCTCGGATTTACGGAGGGAACCATTGAGCTGAACACTGGAATGACATTCACGACCGATGATCGCGGTAACTTCAAATCCATCAAAGAAGGGATAATAACCGAAGATGATGCTATGGAGCACGCACTTGACCTTGCATGGCCCACACTCAGACAATACCTAAGCTCACTAATCCCAGGGATAGTTCCGCCCGACGAAATCGACTTTGCCGATCTTGGCATAACAGGCCTGTGGGTACATGGAGGGCAATATTCGATTTCTGGGTATGTTAAATTTGTCGGTGGAGACCCTGAGGATCCTGTAGACGTTTACGTTACTGAAACAGTAACAATTGATCGCGTCTGGAATGATCTTATCTGGGATCGGGGGGTATAGTCCCGACAGAAAATGGCACCTTGCGAATTACCCTTTACAAAGGCTCAAATAGCAACGCAGTTGAAACGATCCACTGCGATAATAACGAATACCGCGGAATGTACTTTGATAATTACAACCTATTCAAAAAGGACAACGGCAATTACGATTTCGAAGACCTCAGCACAGGAAATATCTGGATAAAAAACAATTACGGGACTTTCAATCCACCAGGCTTCTAAGAACTGGTGAGATAGTAGTGACTGGGCATGTCCCGTATCTCAGTTACAGAAAAACCTTTTTATCTGAATATGCATATGCCAAATCCTCGGGGGATTCAATTGACTGAAGATATAGTTCTGAAGGTGGCTGAAGCCCTGCAGTCCGATGTGGGATACGGCAGGGCGAGAATAGACACGTCCACAAGAGTGGCTTTGAATGTGGAGCCTGGGGACATCATCGAGATAGTGGGAAAGAAGACCACCGCTGCTAAGGTGTTCAGGGTCAACCAGGATGATGAGGGCATTCAAATAGTAAGAATAGATGGACTGATCAGAAAGAATGCCGGCATTTCCATAGGGGATAAGGTCGTTGTTCGAAAGGCGGAGATGCAGACCGCAGCCAGTGTTACCATATCTCCGCTCATATCGGAGACTCACAGGATCAGATTCGGGCCGGGTATCGAGAATTTTGTCAAAAAAATGCTGATGAAACGACCTCTCACAAAGGGAGATACGATAATCGTGCCTGGCATCGCCTTGATGGGAGGTTCCTTACCTTTCGTGGTTGCCAACACGAAGCCAAAAGGCATAATCGAAATAACGGAAGACACCGAGATGGTGGTTAAGGAGGAGGCTGTGAAAGAGGGCGAGATCGAGATAAGCGCTGTAACCTATGAGGATATCGGAGGCTTGAAGGAGGAGCTTCAGAGGGTCAGAGAGACCATAGAGCTGCCGTTAAAACATCCAGAATTGTTCGATCGACTTGGCATAGATCCGCCAAAAGGTGTGCTTCTTTACGGTCCGCCCGGCACAGGGAAGACCCTGATCGCCAAAGCCGTGGCGAACGAAGCAGGGGCAAACTTTTACTCCATACAAGGGCCTGAGATCATGTCGAAGTACTACGGTGAGAGCGAGGAAAGGCTGAGACAGAAGTTCGAGGAGGCAGAGAAGAACGCTCCCTCCGTGATATTCATAGACGAGCTGGATTCCATAGCAACCAAAAGGGAAGAGGTGACAGGGGAGGTGGAGAGGAGGGTGGTGGCCCAGCTGTTGACGCTCATGGACGGTTTGAAAGCCAGAGGGAACTTGATCGTCATCGCAGCGACCAACAGGGAGGACGCCATCGATCCCGCTCTAAGAAGACCAGGGCGTTTCGACAGGGAGATTGTGATCGGCGTTCCTGACAGGAACGGCAGGAAGGAGATATTGCAGATCCACACGAGAGGCATGCCCCTGGGCGAGGATTTCGATTTGGAGTATCTTTCAAATATAACCCATGGTTTCGTTGGTGCTGATCTGGCGGCTTTGGCCAGGGAGGCGGCCATGAAGAGCCTTAGACGCTATTTGCCTGAAATCGATTTGGAAAAACCCATCCCCACAGAAATTCTCGAAAAGATGGAAGTCACTGGTGAGGACTTCAAGGATGCCTTCAAGGAAATCGAGCCTTCGAGCCTAAGAGAAGTGCTAATCGAAATTCCTCGTGTAACATGGGAGGATGTTGGCGGATTAGAAGAGGTCAAGCGCAGCCTGAGGGAGGTTGTTGAGCTGCCTTTGAAGAATCCGGAGGCGTTCAAGCGCATGGGCATAAAGCCACCGAGGGGCATCCTGCTGTTCGGCCCTCCCGGCACGGGAAAGACCCTGCTCGCCAAGGCGGTGGCACATGAGAGCGAGGCCAACTTCATTTCAATAAAAGGACCAGAAATATTATCGAAATGGGTGGGTGAATCTGAGAAGGCGGTGAGGGAGATATTCAAGAAGGCCAAGCAGGTATCACCCTCAATAGTCTTCCTGGACGAAATAGACGCCATCGCACCAAGGAGGGGGATGGGAGGCGATTCCCACGTTACGGAGCGCATAGTGAACCAGCTTCTGACCTCCATAGACGGGCTTGAGAGCCTGGAAGGCGTTGTGGTACTGGCCGCAACAAACAGGCCGGATATTGTGGATACAGCTCTGCTCAGGGCAGGCAGGTTCGATCGACTGATTCTGATTCCTGCTCCGGATAGGGACGCAAGGCTTCAGATACTGAAGATACACACCACGGACATGCCTTTGGACAGCTCGGTGAACCTTGAGGATATCGCGGATAATACTGATGGGTTCGTTGGTGCAGACTTAGAAGGGCTTTGCAGGGAAGCTGCGCTTACCGCTTTGAGAGAGGATTTGAATGCAGACAAGGTCACGAAGGAGCATTTTGATAAGGCGCTCAGCAAGGCGAGACCCTCTGTTGATGAGGATACCATCAATTTCTACAAAGCAATTGGCGAGGAGTTGGAGGGCGGGATCTCGAAGAGGGAATACAAGAAACAGGCCGGGGAAACGGGATACGTATAGACCGATACGAACGTCGTAACTTAGCCTCCATGGCAACACGAATCCTTCAACATCTTTTGTCTCTTTATCAGGTAACACACTGGTAGATAAATACCCTATTTCACATAAGAGTTCCTTGCCCTCAATTCCCCAAAAACCCTTCCTCGCAAAATCGCGGCTATCTGACCCATAGAATTTTTCCTCCTATCAGAGGGGGTTGAGGGCGGTTTTTTAGTAATTTTGGAACTACCAGTTTACCTTGTTGAAGCCCATTTCCATGATTTTTGTCTATACCAAAATTCTTAGGATTGAACAATATCTATTAGCGTCCCTATTTAGGTAATTTTAATATAGATGAAGAGATATCATGTAACAACGACACCCCCAATCCCTACTAACCCTTCCTCGCAAAATATTTCGCGGCTATCTGACCCGATAATTTTCCTCCTAAGAGGATTGGGGGATGTCTTTTCTTAAACTTCCACATGGATAGTGTGTCCGCCCAAAAAAATGCCTGATAATGTGAGAGGGGTGGATGTTCATCCATTCAGAAGAGAATTCTTCTTATCCTCTGGAAGCCCGTTGAACTCCCTGAGGATCCTATTTCTATCACCCAAGTAAAGAAAAACTCTGCCGCACATGGGACAGGCATGGGGAATCACGGGGGAGCTCATCTTGAGGGCATTGCCCCAAGGTCGGTTCCAGTACATATTAGTTGAAGCGATAAATTTCCTTGATTCTACGAGCAGAACCCCGCACGATTCGCATTTGGGTTTATTCCCGTTATTGTCCATTGATTAAAAAAGGAATCTCTTAGGACTTAACTTTTTCCTTGTCAGTGTCTAATTTGAGAATTATCGATTTTGATACTGAAAAAGATGATTATTTTCGTTTTTAACAGTTGGCGATGGCATAAAACTTTAACATGAAAAAAGAAGGTGGTAACAGCTCTAAGTTGCGACCCTCTTTTTCTTCCGATACGTGGAGTAACCTCCAATTATCACGCAGGTCTCATCCATTTCGGGATCGTATTCCCTTACTTTCACCTTCTTTTTCCTTTTTTGCTTTGGGATAAACTCCTCCCCCCTATGTCAACTTTTTTCTGCACTCCTTTTGGGGGTCGTCAATTATATTTATTGCCAGTTCCCATATAAAAGGTTTTTAGAACGAATTTTGAATGATTGACGGTAAATCGCCTGATTTCAGCCAAAACGGCGGTATTTTAGATATGAATCCTTAGATCGATATTCTCTCTTTTTGTAATATTTTCTAATTGGCCGCTTAATTCCTTCCAAAAAGCATGATCTTCTGAAAAAACAACCTCTTTGAGCTGTCTGAAAGTATCTGGGAAATGCCCTTCGAGAACACGCTGAGTTTTCTGCCAGTTTTTATCCTCCTCTGATTTTATTTCCAATGGATAAACCCAAATCGTATCTGCATAGGGACTTACTGAATCTATGAGCACTTTTACTTCGGTTATATAAGGCATAACCGGTGATATCATTACGTAGGTCTCAATACCTTCCTCTTTTAACTTAGCCAGTGCTTGGATCCTATCCTTATTTGGTATGGTATTCATTTCGAACAGTCTCCTCATGGAATCATCCAGAAAGGCAATAGATGTCCCCACCGAAGCATTGGGCATGCTTTTCAACAGATCGATATCCCTTGTAACCAAATCTGATTTGGTAAGGATACAAGCGGAAAAATCGAGCTCTTTTAACGATTCAAGGGCCTTTCTCGTTTGTTCGAGACCCTTTTCACAGGGCTGATAGGGGTCGGTATTCATTCCGATATAAATCGTTTGAGGGGGAAGAGATGACAGCTCTTCTGCCAATTTCCCACTTATTTGCGGATAAACCCCGATTTCATTCTCCCAGTCGCCCTCAGAGCTGTTCTGAGTATAACAATAACGGCATTTAAATCCACATCCGATGTAGGGATCCAGCTGATAATTGAAATCTTCGAGTGGGCATGGCTCGATGATCTTATCACGGGTTAATTTTACAACTTGCATTGCTTATCCCGATTCATGATGTGCGTTCATAATAAAAATATTTTTTTGCATTATTATCAATCGAGTTTCTTTTTTAACTCCGAGATTGCCTCTTCAGTGGATAGGGGAAGGTCCACATCATAGCCTGATTCTTTAATGGTAAGAAAGAGCTTCGTTATCTCTGGCCCCCTTCAGTAACATGACTTCTGTTTTCGTGCTATCGATAT
>CBDUXN010000036.1:0-25400 GCA_965371185.1 uncultured Thermoplasmata archaeon | reverse complement strand
TTGCTATTGAGAATGCAAGAAACTTTCTTGAAAAAGCCCTGGCTTTATTAAAAAAATGATGTCTGATAGAGAATATTAACATATAAACGAACATTCTATTTTTATACCCGCCTCAGAAAGAAATACGACCTGGACCCCATCCAGACCATCAAGACAAGAAAGCTCTTTCACCCCCAGCCCTACCTGTTCAAGGTCCACAGCCTAAAACTAAACATAAAAGGAAAGCAGTTTCCAGAGCTAAAAAGGTACATCAACGGCATGCTGAACGATCCAAAGGATCACCTCTTCCAGTCCAAAACAGTTCTCAGATGCTCAGAGCTCGCAAATACCCTGAACATCCCAAAACCCGCAATCAGAACCTTAAAAAACAGCCCCGCCTGCAGGATGACCGATCTGGCATTGGAACTTGCCAAGACCAAATCAGAGAGGCATCAAAAGGTGGAAGAGTTCTTCCTAGTTAACGATTCAGCCACGGTAGCAGTGGAAGTTCCAGTATATCTAAATGAAAATGAATCCGGATTCGATAAGCCCCTCACAGGTCACATAGACTTAATCCCGGTGAGGGGGAACAGAGTCCACATATTAGATTACAAACCCGAGAAAGGGGGGAATGTAGTGGCCCAGCTCATCCTGTATGCAAAGTGCCTGAAAAGACGCACTGGTTTATCCAACCTGACCTGCGGGTATTTCTATGAAAACGAGTACAGTCAATTCACACCAATATCATAGCCCCTGGAGAAAATGGGGTAAAAAACCAATAAATGGGGTATTTCTTATGCAGTTATTACCCAATTTAGATGTAAAAATACGCAACAGATTGCGCAATTATTGGTAAAAATGCGCAATCGATTGCGTAAATTATAAAAAAATGATTACATCTGATTGTTCAAGAAAATGAACATATGTTCGAAATATCGAACTGTATGAAAAAGCATAAATATAATAAGGCAAAACCGTATTTTGGACCTTAAAACCTTTGGTGAAACGAAATGAAAACCCTTGATGATATCAAGTCCGCATTAAAGAAACATAAGACTGAATTAGAAGACAGGTTCAAGGTTAAGAAAATCGGAGTTTTCGGTTCTTATGCAAGGGAAGAGGAAGCAAACACAAGTGATGTGGACATCTTAGTTGACCTTAATGAACCAATTGGGTGGGAGATTATAGATTTGAAGGAGTTTCTCGAAGAGATCTTAGAAATTGAGGTAGATTTGGTCACTGTAAAAGCGTTGAGACCCGAACTCTCTGACATTATTCTAAAAGAGGCGGTATATGCGTGAGTGAAAGATCAAATAGATTATATGTAAATGATATCTTGGAATCTATTAAGAGGATTGAGCGTTACATAGCAGATTTGAATTATGATGATTTTATTAAAAATGATTTGGTCAAAGATGCGGTATTGAGAAATCTTGAAGTAATTGGAGAAGCAGCAAAGAGCATTCCTAATGAGGTAAGAGAGGAATTTACAGATGTTCCTTGGAGAAGAATAATAGGTTTGAGGAATATCGTAATTCACGAATATTTTGGTGTGGATTTTGAAAACATATGGAAAATTATAAAAGAAAATATTCCAGAAGTGAAACCATTTATTGAACAAATTTCAAAAAAATTGAAATAAAAAGATTTAGTATTTTAATAAAAACTATTTCTCTTTTACCCAAAGGGTTCTGCCCTTCTAAACCCGCCCTCCTCCTTTTTATTTACTTTTAGATATGACATGCGCGTATTTTGACGAGAATGTTTATTTTCAGTTTACACCCAATTTATAGACGATCCTGCAAATAATAACGGTAGATTTATAAAGCAAGAAGCGAATAGGTATGTTTGGTATAAGAATGAGAATTGATGTTCTAAGGGAGCGTTACAAAAACAAATGGCTGGCCATCAGGGTTAGCAAGTTCAGCAAGGAGAACATTCCCATAGAGGGCGAGATGATCGCTGAGGCCGACAACAGGGAAGAATTGTGGAAAAAAGTCCCTCAAGATAGAAAATCCCCTGTCTATGTCATGTTCTCAGGGGCTTATCTAGAGGAAGGATACGCTGCAGCATTTTAAAGTGGAATTTTTATGAGAATCAATATCGATAGGGGTGAGCCTTTAATTGTTTTACCTGTGGGTTTAGTAGGCAAATCCGCCAAATATATCGTGAATATGGCCTTGGACACGGGTGCTACATTTGTCATGATCCCGTGGGATGTGGCTGAGCGCCTGGGATATGATCCAGCAATAAGTGATGAAAGGATATCCATAACTACCGCAAGTACCGTTGAGAAAGTTCCCCTTATTATCCTTGAAGAGATAGACGTCCTGGGACGGTCGTTAAAGAATGTTAAAGTGGCGGTTCATGATCTACCTGCGAAAAGCAGGGTTGACGGTCTTTTAGGTTTGAGTTATTTAACAGAATTTAATCTTAAATTGATGTTCAAAAAGGGATACTTAGAACTGGATGAATGAAACATATTGATTGTATTCAATCTAATCTTAACAATCTCTGAATTTTTTATTCCACAAAGAGCTCCGCCTTTCTAATCCCAAAAAATTAGTAAATAGAAATTTCCCCATTCACATTCACAAAGGGCTCCGCCCTTTTAATCCCCGAAAATTTAAAACCAGTAACATAACCATTCACAAGGGGTCTTACCCTTTTACTGTGAAGACAGGTTGTTCTGTCTGTCATTGAGTCTTCCACTGTTAGGGGAAATCCCACTTTCCCTGTTAATCCCGTAAAAAATTACTAACTAAAAATTCCCTCTTTCACATATTCCACGGCCAAAATGGATTTTTGAGCAAACCAACCTATATACCGAGCCCCCCGCTCGGCCACCGTGGCTGTTGAAGTACCAGTCTACCTAACCGAAAAGGAGTCAGGATTCAAAAAGCCCCTCACAGGTCACATAGACTTAATCCAGGTGAAAGGAAATCGAGTACATATCCTTGACTACAAGCCCGAGAAAGGGGGAAACGTGGTGGCCCAGCTCGTTCTCTATGCAAGGTGCCTTGCTACTCGAACCGGATTGTCCAATATAACATGCGCGTATTTTGACGAGAATGCATATTTTCAATTCGCACCAATTTTATAAAGAATTGGCATGCCTTGAATAATCTAGAATAATAAATTAGAAGAATAATTTAAATACTTTAAACAATATATTCATTTTATGCGATATATAGTAAATACCACATTTACAATAAATATTTCAAGAACCAATATAGATATCATAGAAAATGTTGAGATTTATACAATAAAAGAAATAATAGAAGAAACCACAAACGAACTAGGAATAAGAATAGACGAGCATGTAAACATAATTCCTATTTCCGCGAGAATTAAGAAAGAAAAACTAAAAATTTCATCTACGAAACGAAGATCGCTCTCAGTAACCGATATAAAGCTGTTAAATGTGGCATATGCAAATAAAAAGAACTGTATACTAATCACTGACGATAGACAGGTACGTATCATTGCTAAGGCGAATAATATAAGATGTTATACGACACCTCAATATATTGCATACATGATCAAAAATGAATTAATAACAGTTAAGGAAGGAATAACATTCCTGAATAACTTAAAGAAGATCTACATCCGACCAAAAGATATCGAAGCTGTGCTTAAAAGTATTAAAAAATGGAGATGAGAAAATGAGTGAAAATATAAATGTAACATTACCGGATAATATAGCAAAATATCTTCATATGAAATCCAAGGCCGAGTATCTACCAATGTCCGCAGTAGCGCGAAAATATATCGCTAAAAGTGTGGTAGAAGAGATGGTTATAGAATACCATAAACAAGGTTTCTCAATAAAGAAACTCGCCGAGATAACGGACACATCAATTACCCAGATAATGGAGATACTTAGAGATCTGGATGAAGAATTAGAAGATATAGATCAAGAGTTGACCGAGATAGAAGAAATAAGTTAGTTTACCAAGAACACTCATTTTTATGTTCACATTTACAAAGTGCTCCGCCCTTTCAATCCCGCGCCTGAGGCGCAAGGGCCTTTACGCCCCAGGTTTCCGTAAACGCTTTTAATCCAGCACTAAGCTAACGTTTCAAAGGGTTTTCCCAAAACCCCCGCCAGTGGCCGAAATAACCGCCCCCACCTCTCACGCATGGGAAATCCCCCTGCCCGACCATCCCACATACCCCCATCTGATCCACTGAAAACCCCAATTTTCCGGCCCTAATAAACCCATCATCCAGTGCTCAAAATCCACCATTGATCCATTATCCCCTCACCTCTCACAGAGGGTATACCAAATATGAGCGTTATTCTATCAAAACTCATTTTACCTCTATTAGATGAAACGCTACCTGCTCCCCAACCCGGGTATTCCTGATGGCCTGAAGGTCGGTTCACCTTGTATTCTCCAGCCCTGAGCATATTTAGCATATATTCTATATTCGAAATCCGGTAATGAGGCATAATTATTTAAAGAGAAATCGTATATTAGACTGGGGTATTTGAAGGGGATAAAGAATGAGAAAATTGGACGATGTCAAGGATTTGGTTGACGAAATAAAAAATTTTCTTATTGAAAAGTACGATGATAAGATCAAACAGGTGTTGGTCTATGGCTCCTTTGCCCGGGGAGAGGCAACGGAGGACTCGGATATCGACATGGCGGTTATCGTCGATGATAGTTTGAATACAGCGGGGGTCGAATCAGAGCTCTCCGACTTTCTTTTTGACATCCTTTTGGAGAGAAAGGAGCTGATATCCGTGGTTGCGATACCAGAATCCATATTTGAAAACTACAAATCGCCATTTATCTTGAACACAAAAGCCGAGGGTGTGGCGATATGAAGGAATTGGAGGATCTGAAGGAAAAGGCAAGAAGATTTCTCAGAACTGCGGAGTTATCTTATAATGACGGTGATTACGATTCCTGCGTGTCAAGATGCTACTATGGCATGTTTTTTATGGCTGAAGCCCTGCTATTGACCAAAAACATCACGGCTTCAACTCACAAAGGTGTAATCGCACTGTTTGGGGAGCATTTTATAAAAACCGAAATAATTGATAGAGAATTGGGGAAAGCCATAAGAAGAGCCTATGATCTAAGGCAGAAGGGAGATTATTCAACAGGCTTTATGGTTAGTGAAAGTGAGGCTAAAGAAATTCTATTACAGGCAAAGGAATTTATAGGCGAAATAGAATATCATCTTTAGTTGCTTTTTATTTCAACCGTGAGCGTTACCTCTCACAGAGGGTATACCAAATAACATCATCCGAACGAGGAGGCTATTTCACCCCCAGCCCTACCTATTTAAGGCCCACAGCCTGAAGCTCAACATCATGGGCAAGCAGTTTCCCCAACTAAAAAAATACATCTTTTTTTTACCCTTTCAATATATAAACATGGTAGCCTATACCCCTTCTTACATGATAGAGAAGCCGAAACTCCTCTTGCTTGTAATGCTTATTTCCTTGTCAGGTATTATCGGGCTCTACGGCTATGCGGTTTCCATAGAGGCGAAAACTATCTCTATCGCTGATTTGGGTGCCGAAGACATAGGAAGCTTGGTTGAGGTTGAAGGCTATCTTAAAGAAGTTAATGCATGGGATGACGGTGATTTGAACCTGGTTTTGGTGGATTACGATTCCGGCGTAACGATAGATGTGAATGTTGATGCTGAGGCTGTAAAGAACCTGAAGCATCAGGAAAAACTGATTCCCGGAGCCAAGATTCAGGTCAACGGTCTTGTGGAGGATTACAGAGGCGATTTGCAAATCAATGTAAGATCGTCTGAGGGTATCAAATTGCTACAAACTGCACAGAGCAACACCTTTCCCCTCCATGTTGTCTTAGATAGACCTCAGGTTTTCGAAGGTGTCATGGTGAGGGTTAGGGGGGAGGTTTGGGATATCGAGGAGATAGAGAGTATAAACGCAATTACATTTACCTTGCAGAATTCAAGCAACGGTGAGTATTACTCAGTGAGCTGTATCATTTTCGACATAGCGCAGTTGATGGACAGGGACAGTAATAGGATTCAAAACGGGGATGAGGTCATATTTTTCGGTATTTTTGATTACTACGAACAAAAAGGCATTTGGCAGATTCTTTCTGACGAAGGAAAGGAGAGTCTTAAAAAGGTAGATTGATATTAACCTATATCAACTCTGGAGGAACGCACCCTAGGTCATGCCCAATATCGTAACTCAATCCTGTTTGCCTGATACGTTTTGTAACATGCGGATATAATATAAGCTCCTCGATTTCCATCTCCTTTTTTAGGAATGGAGCGATAGCAGCCAGTCGTTCCCCTAGTTTTCTGATGTTCTCAGATTTCGAGAATGAGACCATGGCAGATGGATGACAGCTCACACTGGCCTTAACAAGATTTTCCAGGCCCTTCAGCTGGTAGGAAAAATACTCTGGCTTGGCACCTGTCAATACGGAAAATTCTTCTTCACTAGTGCCCTTCAGCGAAACCCTCACATGCAGATTCTTAAAATCAGTAAGTTTTTCTGCATAGTCCTTCTGATGACCGATCAAAATGCCATTAGTTTCTAAAATGAAGTGATAACGTGTATTATCCACGAATCTGAGCAATTTCAGAAGGTGCTCCCTGCCTATCGTTGGCTCCTGGCCGCTCAGTCTCATCAGTTTGTAATCCTTCTTTTGCGCTATCGTTGTCAATCGTTTGAACGCCTGCCTTGGAGTATAGAACTTGCCCACGTTCCCAGGATGATGCCTGATGTTATCGCCCGCCCAGCAGAACACACACAGCAGATTGCATACCGTAACATCCCCTGTTACGATACCTCCATACCATTTTGCGGGGCGAAAGCGGTAATATGCCCTATCCTCCCCTTTAAAGGCGTACTTTTCCAAGGTCTTAGTTCTCTTTATTGGATCATACAACGCCTTTCCCCCGGACAGCCTTCAGGTCAAAGCAAAATAAATCCGAGTCTGGCGAATATGTGTGAACAGCTTTATCGAAGAGACTTACAAGCTCAATGCCTTGTCCATTGGCAACCCTCAGGATATCTTCGATGCGATCATCTTTCTTGTCATGACCTAGAACCTCATAGTAATGAATAATCCCATTCTTCTTAATATTAGAAAGTGCGACAGGAAGGAATTCAAAGGAGGAGAACGGCAGGTTCATGATGATCCTATCCGCACTTTCAAGCTCGGGAACGAGAACCTTTGAGTCACCGTGCAGGGGTACCACATTGGGCGCTTTATTCCTTTCAATATTTTTTTTCAAATAATATATCGCATCCTCGTTTACATCCACAGCATAAACCTTACTTGGTTTGCGATGCTTGGCTATGAGAATAGAGAAAGGTCCCACACCGCAGAACATATCTATAACAACCTCGCCTTCCCCCACCATCTGGGCTATTCTCCAATGTTCTGTTGCCAAACGAGGAGAGAAATATACCTTAGATGGATCGATCTCCAAGTCCATGCCATATTCTTTATGTATCGTGTAAAGTTCGTTTTTCCCTGCCACTACCTTTAGCTTCCTCACCCTCACCTCTCCGTCGATCCCTGCATCAACGGCCACCGTTTCTATGCTCTTGTTCGCCTTCAATATCGCCTCGCCTACGGCCTCTTTATAATCGAGCAGCTCATCCGGGAGCTTGATTATAGCTACCTTTCCTATCACATCGAACGAGCTTGGCAACGAATCACGAAGCTCTTTTGGAACATTGATCACATCTTTGTAGGTTTTACTCCTTTCATCTAGTGTTATAAAATCCCTCTCCAAAACATCGTAACCAAGAACATTCTTCTCCTCACTACAAATTGGGAAGTAGATGAAATCGTCATCTCTTGCCACATTGAGGTTTCTTATCAACAACCCTCTTTTAAGCAGAGCCTTTCGAGCCTCTTCGCCTTTCTTTTTCGGCACTGCAATGCATTGGGATTTCATAGTAGTGATATAAGAATAGAGGGTATAAAATCTTTTGAAGCGATGTTATCCTTCCACTTTCTCCACTTTCACTGCACAGACCTTCAGCTCTGGGATTTTTGACTGTGGATCCAGGACAGGATTTGTCAGGGCGTTTGTAGGCGTTTCAGCAAAATGGAAGCTCATGGAAATAACACCTGGGGCCACATTCTCGGTGATGAAGGCTGATCCTGTGACGCTTCCGCGGCGGGATGTTACGGTTACCTTATCGTCATGTGCTATGTTCAACCTTTTTGCGTCCAATGGGTTGATTTCTATTCTCTCCCGCGGTCGAATGATATTGAGACCTTCAACCTTTCGGGTCATGGTGCCGGTATGGAAGTGATAGAGCATCCGGGCAGTGGTTAGTACGAGAGGATACTCTTCATCCGGCAACTCAGCGGGAGGCCGATATCGGAGGGGTGCAAAGCATCCAAGCCCTCGTGAAAAACTACCTTCATGAAGGAATTTTGTACCTGGATGATCCTTAGTTGGACAAGGCCACTGTAGACCCACCTCCTCCAATCGTGAATAATGAATACCGCCATAGATTGGCGTAAGGGAGGCGATTTCCTCCATTATCTCAGAGGGCTGGGAGAACTCAAAACCTTTTGCTTTCATACGTTTTGCCACTTCACCTATTATCCACCAATCAGGCCTGCTTTCGCCCACAGGTTCGATAGCCTTCCTGATTCGCTGTACCCTCCTCTCGGTATTTGTGTAGGTGCCGTCTTTTTCTGCAAAGCTGGCCGCTGGAAAAACCACATGGGCAAATTGTGCGGTCTCGGTCAGGAAGATATCGTTTACCACAAGCAGTTCCAATCGTAAAAGAGCCTCTTTTACATGGTTGATATCAGGGTCGCTTAACATAGGATTCTCGCCAACGATGTAAAGCGCCTTGATTTGCCCGGAATATGCAGCATCGATGATCTCGGTTACAGTCAGTCCGGGATTTGGATCAAGCTGAACACCCCAGGCCTCTTCGAATTTCTTTTGAGCGGATTCATCATTTACACGCTGGTATCCGGGGTAAACATTCGGTAAAGCACCTAGATCACATGCGCCCTGCACATTGTTCTGACCGCGCAGCGGGTTTACGCCCGCACTTTCTTTTCCCACATTCCCAGTGAGCATGGCAAGGTTCGCCACAGCAAGCACATTGTCGGTTCCGTGAGAATGCTGCGTTATTCCCATGGCAAAAAGAATCGAGGCGGGGGAGTTCTTCGCATAAATTCTTGCAGCTTCTGCGATCTTATCCCAAGGTATTCCAGTTACCTTCTCTACGAATTCGGGGGTGAAGGCTGCAAGTGAATTCCTAAACCCCTCGAAGTTTTCACACCTTTTTTCGAAGAAATCCCTATCGAAAAGCTCCTCATCAAGTATGACGCGGCACATTCCCATGAGCAAGGCAACGTCACTTCCCGGTTTTTGCCTGATCCAGACATCGGAAATATTCACAAGGTCTATCTTCTTGGGATTCGCAACGATCAACGTCGATCCATTTTGTACGGCGCGCTTTATTTCCAATCCTATGATGGGATGTGTCTCGGTCGTGTTCGAGCCGATTGAGAAGATACATTTGGCGTTCCTTATCTCCCCAATGGAATTTGTCATCGCACCGCTTCCAAAGCTTTTCACCAATCCTGCCACTGTGGGAGCATGGCACAGCCTTGCGCAGTGATCGACACTGTTCGTTTTCAATACAGCCCTGGAAAATTTCTGGACAACATAGTTTTCCTCGTTTGTACATCTCGCTGAGGATAGCACAGCAACCTCATCAGGCTTGTATTTCGTGAATTCATTGGCAACAAAATTCAAAGCCTCCTCCCAACCCGTCTTTACGAATTCCCCGTTTCGCTTCATAAGGGGTTCAGTCAAGCGCTCAGGGTGGTTTATGAAATCGTAGCCGAATCTTCCTTTGACGCACAGCCTACCGGAATTGGCTGGATTGTCAAAATCACCTCTGACATTAACGATCCTGGACCCGGCAACCCCCAGATAAATTCCGCAGCCGCAGCCGCAGTAGGGGCATATGGTCTTGATCTCGTGTGAAGGTGTCAAAGCTTTCTTGGAAACCAGGGTACCGGTGGGACAAGAAGCAACACAATTTCCACAGGATTCACAAATGGATTCAAATTCATTGACTCTATAGGAAAGACTGATTGCACCGACTCCCTGAAGTTCCCGGCATGTCGCCACGCAAAGCCCGCAGGCAATGCACTTGTTGGGGTCGCGTTCGATAAATGGATGCGAGTAATCCACAGGATATCGGTATTCTTCTACAATGGGGGGCGGGTGAACATCATATTCGGATGCAAGCTTTCTTAAATCGCAGTCGATAGCCGCTTTACAACCACATTCTAAACACCGCCCAGCCTCGTTTTGTGCATCTTCCTCTGAAAATCCCTCTTCAAACTCCAAGAAGTTGGTCTTTCTGTCCTCGGGTTTTAATGTGGGCAGCTTATATCTCTCTTGACGCTTGATGTGGTCGAATTCTTTTTTATCTATATCTTCCCACCACCCTTTGGTTACATTGAAGAGTTCCTTTCCATTTGATTGCTCTTCGCCTTTTAAGTACCTGTCAATCGATTGTGCAGCTTTTTTTCCGTGTGCAATTGCCTCGATTGCAGTTGCAGCACCAATTACACAGTCACCTCCTGCAAAGATGCCATTGATATTGGTCATCATCGTATCTTCATTGGCGACAATGTTCCGGGTGGTGACTTCTACTTTGCTATCTTCTGAAAAACACGATAAATCAGGCATTTGACCGATTGCTGCGCAGACGACATCAACATCCAAGGTGAATTCAGATCCCTCTACCGGTATAGGCCTCCTTCTGCCGCTTTCATCAGGCTCACCCAATTCCATTTTTAAGCATTCAATGGCAGCTACCTTTCCTTCTTTTCCAATGATCCTCTTCGGGGCTGCCAGAATATGCAGTTCAACGCCTTCCTCTTCTGCTTCCGCAACCTCCCAGTCACTTGCAGGCATCTCCACCCTGGAGCGGCGGTAGAGAATTATCACCTTCTCTGCACCCAGCCTAAGAGCGGTTCGAGAAGCATCGATTGCAGTGTTCCCTCCACCTATAACGACGACCTTTTTTCCTTTAATGTCTGGTGGATTTCCGAAGGTCACATCCTTTAAAAAGTTGGTCCCAAGATGGACACCATCCAGTTCCTCACCTTCGATTCTCATACCGTAGCTTTTATGGGCACCGATTGCCAGGAAAATGGCGGAATAACCGTCGTCAAAAAGCGAATTTACTGAAAAGTCCCTGCCGAGAGTCTGTTCCGTTTTCAGGGTAACCCCGTGTTTAATTATGTTGTCTATCTCCAGATCAAGGATTTCCCGTGGTAAACGATAATCCGGGATTCCATAACGGAGCATCCCTCCTGGTTTTGGCAAAGATTCGAAGATAACAGGTTCATGACCTATTTGTGCAAGATAGTACGCAGCGGACAATCCAGCGGGACCTGAACCAATAATTGCGACCTTTAAACCGCTTCTGGGTCTATTCTGGGGGATAGATTCATCACCACTAAAAATCACACTATCTGCCGCGAATCTTTTCAGTCTGCAGATGGATAAGGGCTGATCCACAAT
The DNA here is from genome assembly GCA_965371185.1 of uncultured Thermoplasmata archaeon. GTDB lineage: Archaea > Thermoplasmatota > Thermoplasmata. The sequence continues at coordinate 13,874 of CBDUXN010000036.1, read as the reverse complement.
ATTCCTACGGCATACATTCTCACAAGGATGAGGACAGATACGCCCGATGGTCGCGGGTAGTGGAATGCATTCACGGATCAAATCATAGGCCTCTTTGTATGCACCGATTCTTATCAACGCGATATATCCTTGGATGTCTACACCCGCCGGACAGGTTAAAATACAGGGTGCGATACAGTCCCCGTAGTGATGTGAAAGTAGATCCTCCAAGCGCTTTTTGCGGGCCGAAATAACCAGTGGACTTTTCGTCTCGATAACCATGCCCACCCCAACGCGAGTTGCACAGGAGGAAACCAGGCCGTATCCTTTAATTTCCACGACGCAAATACCACATGAACCTATGGGAGTTAACCCTTCGTCATGGCATAAGGTTGGTATCCGAACATTATTTTCTTTGCACAACTCAAGAACGGTTTGACCTGCGGATGCAGAAGCCTCATTTCCATCTAAAATCACCTTAATTGATCCCATTGTACCGCCTCTTTGTGAAAAACCACCTCGTATTAAAAGGAGATTCAATCTTGTGGTATCTTACCATGTTTCTCTCCCCCATCTTCGGGATTCCGTAAAGGAGGGGCCATTTTGGTTGCCCCCATATAATGGAATTTAGATCACCTGAACTGAGCTAAAAGAGGGCTGGGTCCTACCATTTATAGATTTGTACTTTTTGGTTCGAGAAATCATTCGTTATATCCTTAATTTTAGGCGCCCCCAATTCTTAACTCAGCCGACTTGACCGTATTCATCAACAGCATTGTGATGGTCATTGGTCCCACGCCTCCGGGCACAGGAGTGATCGCAGAGGCTTTCTCCTTAACGGCCTCGAAGTCCACGTCACCCTTTAATATCCGCTTCCCTTCCGGAGTCGTGCCAACTTGATTTACCCCGACGTCGATCACCACAACCCCCTCCTTGACCATGTCGGCTTTGATGAATTCAGGTTTTCCAATAGCGGCCACGAGGATGTCGGCGGTCCTGGTTATCTCGGCAAGGTTCTTAGTCCTGCTATGGGCTATGGTAACGGTGGCGTTCGCTCCTGGCTTCTTTTGCATTAGAATTCCTGCTACAGGCTTCCCGACTATGTTGCTTCTTCCTACAATAACGACGTGCTTGCCCTCAGGGTCGTTGCCGCTGCGGATGAGCAGCTCCTGAACACCGTGTGGTGTGCAGGGAAGGAAGCAGTCGGTTCCAACGAGCATCCTCCCGATATTAATGGGATGGAAGCCGTCTACATCTTTATCTGGATCTATGGCCATGAGCACCTTATCCTCGTTGATATGTTTCGGCAAGGGCAGCTGCACGAGTATGCCGTGGATCTTTTCATCGGCATTCAATTTGTCTATGAGTTTGAGTAGTTCCTCCTCACTGGTCTCGGCAGGCAGTTTGAATGTATCCGAATAGATACCGAGTTTATCGCAGGCCTTTCCCTTTGCACGCACATAGACCTGAGAAGCGGGATCTTCACCAACCAAAACAACAGCTAAACCCGGCGTGATGCCTTTGCCTTTGAGCTCCTCTACCTTTACCTTGATTTCATTGCGAATGCTCTCGGCAATTTCCTTTCCACTGATGATCTTAGCAACCATTTATATCCTCTCCCTATAGATTTGATAGGGTAATCTCTTCATCCTTTTAAAAAGCTATCTGCGCACTTTTCCCAAATCTTTAAATACGGGTATTCTGCTTGACTTTTCGAGGATTGGACGATGCTTGAGTTGATCAGAATCGCAGCGGGTTTACTCATTATTTTTTTCCTTCCTGGTTTCACTCTGATGCGCATGCTTTTTCCAAGAGCTGAAGAGCTCGATACCGAGATGGGACTGTTCTTCCAAGTCATTCTTGGAGCGGTCATGAGCGTTGTCATTGCGGTGCTGATAGGTTTCGTTCTGGGAAGCCCGACCTTGCAGGGCTTCACGGATGTGTATATTTGGCTTGCACTGGGAGGGATGACCCTCATTTTCTTTGCTCTAGGATGGTACCGCGGCTCATATCAATTCCTTGGCAAGCTCCATCCAAAACTGGAACGACCCCTTCCGCAAACAGAAATAGTTGAGTACAACCTGGGGTTGCTGGAGAGCGATACACTTTTGGAGTTTCAAAAGCTCGCAAGGGAGAGGTATCAACTCAGAAGGGGCATCAAGACCTACGAGAGAAAATCAAAGGTCCAGACCAAGAACATGAGGGAATATTATCATAAGAAGAGCCTGAAGGCCCAGGAACGACTGAGTGAGATCGATAAAAGGATTAAGGAGCTGGAAAAGCTCCGGGCAAGGCAACTTTATTAGTGAGGTTTTTTGGAGGAACATGAAATATAAGATGGTTATTATCGTGAGGAATGACCTTGATCTATCTTGCGGTAAGATCGCTGCTCAAGCGTCCCACGCTGCCGTATGCTGTGTGTTCGAGGCGAGGAAAGCCAATTCTAAATGGTACAAGAAATGGAATGCTGAGGGTGGAAAGAAGGTTGTCGTGAGGGTTGAGGATTTGGAAGAGCTGCTGGATTTGGAGAAGCAGGCAAAGGCCAAAAAGCTGGCAACCTGTTTGATCACGGATGCTGGGCTAACAGAGGTTCCACCAGAAACGATAACATGCTTGGGAATTGGACCTGCCCCAAATGAGCTGATCGATCCCATAACAGGAGACCTTCCCTTGTTGTAATAATGAATAATAAAAATCGTGGTATACCATGAAATCACAGGTAAGAATTCTTGGCATTGATGACGCACCATTCAAGTTCAGCGATGAAAAAACCGATGTTATCGGAGTCGTGATGCGTATACCTTCCTACATCGAAGCAGTCCTTAAGACAGAGGTTGAGGTGGACGGCAGCGATGCCTGCGACAAGCTGGCGAAGATGATCAACTCCTCCCGATACAAAGAGCAGCTGAGGTTGGTGATGCTCGACGGTGTGGCCTTGGGCGGATTCAACGTTGTTGACATTCATTCACTCCATGAAAAAATTGACTTACCTGTGGTGACCCTAACCAGGGAGAGGCCGGATTTCATAGAAATGGAAAAGGCACTTAAAGGTCATTTTGAGGACTGGGAGAAGAGGCTCGAGGTGATTAAGGAGGGGGAACTCGTAGAATTGCCAACGAAGCACAAGCCCATATTCGTGAAGTTCGTGGGCATTGGGTTGGAGGATTTGAAGGAAATCATCGAGCTTTCCACAGTGCGAGGTGCTTTGCCTGAGGCTTTGAGGGTTGCGCATCTGATTGCCACAGGAATTTCAGCAGGGGAGAGCTACGGGAGGGCGTAGGCTCGGTAGGATTCAACTTCGTCAATACTGTTTATTGGGGCTATATACTCCGATAGAAATGGAAAGCTCATCCGAATCCAGGGGGGAACTTGTGTTACTTCGCATTCTCAGGTGCCACATCTCGGTATGAGTAGCTCGGGGCTCAGGTAATCGTGATTGGCACCGGCAAGAACAGCGGAACTGGCGCACCCGGCTCGCGAACCTCGATCGTGTATTCACCTGGCGCTATCAACTGGGGCACACGCGCCGTGGCGGTGGTCCCATCTTGACTGATTACGAGGTCTTCTGGGACGGTTCCATCATCAAAGCCCGAATTCGGGGGGATCAGCCTCAGGTCGTCCCCTGGGTCCATCCTTCCCTGTGGGTCGGTGAGCGTGAAGTATTGGTTCCGGGGAACCGCTGTCGGCTCGACATACGGCTCTTGGGGCTCTGCCGGCTCAGCAATCACCGTAAACATCCCGATCTCGAACTCACTTCCATCAGGCTGTCGTACAAATACAGTATAATCGCCACCTCCAATATCTGGCACCGTACCTTTCGCTGTGTTATACGGTTTATGTGTCCGCAAATCAACCACGGTTTCAGTGCCGCCGAGCTTGAACACTGCCTTGCAGCCATCTGTGAGTCTCCCATCGGGTGTGTCGATGATGGTGAACGGGTGGCCCGGCTCCGCACCATCAGTTGGTACGATCTTCGTCGGGTCTGCATGTTCAGGTGGACCATTTCCAGGCTTTGCTGCCATCACGCCCAGACTCATGAGCATTCCCAAAATTACCAGGACACTGATTATTCTCATTTTGTTTCTCATCTCATTTTCCCTCCTATATCTATATTGGTCGCACTTAACTGGAGAGCAAACATAAGAAGCAGAGGATTCACACCCTTAAACTATTTCGATTCTGTTACCTCCTCCATTCTCTTGGCTTCAACTCCCTCCAAAGACTGTTAGCTTGAATATATTGACATTTGCATTATATATATTTTACTCTACATACTTTAGATAAGTACAACAAAGTGGAAGAAGTTCAAAGTTAATGTGTGGAATCAACCCAATTTTATATGGGATGCACTGTTCAATAATTTCAAGGCATCATGCCCCTCATTCCGCAGTGGGGGCATTCAACTCTAACAGGTCCTTTTCCGGTAATAATCGGGAATCTCCGCCCGCAGTTCGGGCATCTGGCCTTTCGCGTTCTCTGCTGGTCCGGCATTTGGGGTTGCATTTGGGGTTGCATTTGGGGATGAATAGCGTAAGAATCACGAGACGGCTGCATTGGAGGGAATGGCCTTGAGAATCGTGGCCTTTCCGCCGTCGTAACTACCTCAGGCTCCACCTCAACAACATCCTTTCCTAGATCGCCTACTGGCTCCTTCTCACCAACTCTTAACTTTCTCAGCTTCATGGCTTTCTGTATCTGAGCGTCCTGAAGCTGTAAGGCCAGCTGTTCTACGTCCTTGATCAGACCCTTGCACTTTATGTAATCTTCCTCCTTGAAAGCGGTTCTTGCCTGAGAGTATAGGCTTTCGGCTTCAGCAGTATCTGCACCTATTTCACCGGCGTCATCGAGAATCGTCCTTACGAAGAGCAGAGAATCGGAAATTCCCTGAATCCTGTCCTTTCTCGCATCCTCCGTGGCTTTTCTTGCCTTGGTAACGAAGTAGCCCACCTTCTTGAATGTCATGGAATCGAAGGCCTCCTCAGCCTTATGAAAGAATTCCCTTGCCTCTCTGGTGTCAGCTCCTAGATCCCTTGCCTGATCGATGAACTCCTCAAGGGCGAGAATCAGTTTCTTCATCTTCCTGGCCTGTTCCCTTTGCAGGTATTCTGCCTTTTCAGCGATTTCCTTCAGAACATAGTCGAGCTCTACGTCCTCTCCATGGTGGAAATGAGCAGCGGCTTTAGTAACTATGATTTCCGCATCGCCTACATCTATGCCAGACTCCTTGACATCGCTTATCAATTGTCTGAACGAGAATATGATAAAAGCTCTCCTCACCTTTTCATAGTTCCTTGCCATATCATCGATTAGACCAGAACCTTTAACCCCGTGAGATATGGTGCCTTCCAGATTGCCCTCATTTAAGTTCCCCTGCATCCTCTGTAACAGGCCACCGGCCTTATCGAATATCGAACCCTGGTCTTTGAAGTCCTTCAGGGTTCTTTCCACCTCTCCCAGGAATTCATCGGTTCTGCCCTCCTCCTTGGCCTCCTCCAAAATCTCCTTCTCCCCCACCTCCTCCCGGATCTTGGTATCACCGACGAAGCGCTCAACATCCTCCCTGCCGATCAGCTCGTTCTTCCCCAGGGTGGCGAGATAATCGATTCTATCAGGATCTTCACCGCAGTCGATCCCTTTCTCTTCTGCGAGCTGTTCCAATTGGGTGGTGAACAGTTTTGCTAAAAGCTCTCTGGTCTCTCTGTCCATCGTTCCCCTCTTCTGATCCAATCCTGTGAAGCCAGTAATCTGGTATTAAGATTCTTAAGTAACTACAGGGAATTAAACTTTTCTATAAATCCGAATAGGTTTAAAACCCCGTTAAATCCCTTTTAAAGGCCTCTATCGTGCTTACAGGTGTAGGATTTTTGCCGCGAAGAACCGCCAGGTAGATGCTCACAAAGTCTCCGAGATACATGGAATACAGCATCCTGGCCAGGTAATCCCCCTCCTCACCACCTTCAGCCACCACTTCAATAACCTTCTTTGCGTGCCTTTCTAAAATCGAGTTTTTCGTCAGTTCAACCCGTTTCTGGAGCCTGCCTTCAAGCTTGAAATTATCTCTCAAAATTATGGCTGTGAACCTTTTCGAGTTCTCATCGTTGGCCCAGGCCTCCATCTCATTGTGGTTCATCTCAGGGAATGTGCCATGCCATGCAAGGACCTTTGCGTTCTCGTTCAACTGGGTCTGCCATCTCCTAGCTACTGAATTGAATATGGCCAGGCCATAGATTACCGGCGTTTCATCCTTCAACTGCAATGCTATCTGTTTTGCTAAATTGCTCTCCGTGGGGCTCTCAGGTACCAGTCGCTCCCTAAGGGACTTGAGGTTCTCGATTGCAACCCTAACCTCTTTGTCGGAATCATAGATTCCCAATTTCTTCAGAACAACCACGATGGGCATGAAAAGGTAAGCAACTGCGGCCCTTGGGGGTTTGTTGGAGGGGATGGAAATCAACTTGACGTTCTCTTTTTTGCAGCGCTCCCCCAGTTTCCCGCCTGAGGTAATGGCCACTATCTTGCAACCCTTTTTTACACCATCCTCGAAAAGACTGAGCGTTTCCTCTGTGTTGCCTGAGTAGCTCACAGCGAAAAGCAGGGTATTTTCACCTACAAACGAGGGCAGCTTGTACGCCCTGTTCACGAGGATTGGGATATTTATCCTCTTAAAAAGCCAGCTGGTCAGGATGTCCCCCCCTATCGCAGAGCCTCCCACACCAGCTATGACGATCTGATGGGGGTCGAAACTCTCAAATTCCATGCCCTCAGCGATTTTTTTTGCCTCTTCCATCTGTTCTGGAAAATCATGGATAAAACCGAGCATGTCGCCTGCATCAATGTTTTTTATCGCATCCAGGTCGTCTAGAACACCTTGCATCGAATAAAGTGAATAATAAAGGTATTCTTATAGTTAACCATTGGGGAATTGAGGACTTAAGGTGCGAGAAAAACCAAAAAGGATGTCAGGCGAACATCACGCCTGATTCTTGGAGCCGCAGCATCTCTCCGCCTTTGACCTTATCCACCGCCTTATCAAAATCCGCCATCTCCACCGTGTCCCTGCCCTCCCTTATGGCGAACATCCCTGCTTCAGTGCATATGGCTTTAATATCTGCGCCTGTGGAACCCTCGCATTTCGAGATTATTATTTCAATATCCACGTCTTCAGCGATATTCATCTTTCTTATATGGATCTTGAGAATCTCGATTCTGGCTTCGGAGTTTGGTACGGGTATCTTTATGATTCTGTCGAATCTACCTGGACGCAAAAGAGCCTCATCAAGGATATCCGGCCTGTTCGTGGCTGCAATCAACTTCACATCGCCGATCGGGTCGAAGCCATCAAGCTCAGCCAACAGCTGCATCAATGTTCTCTGCACTTCCCTGTCCCCTGAGGTGGCGATCTCCAATCGCCTGGCGCCTATGGAATCCAGCTCATCGATGAATACTATGGTTGGCGACTTCTCCTTTGCCAGAGCGAACAATTCCCTGACCAACCGTGCGCCTTCACCTATGTACTTCTGGACCAGTTCTGATCCCACGAATCTGATGAAGGTTGCGTGCGTCTTGTGCGCAACAGCCTTTGCAAGCAGGGTTTTTCCCACGCCAGGTGGGCCCACAAGCAGTACACCTTTCGGAGGTTCTATGCCAACCTTTTTGTAAAGCTCGGGTTTTATCATGGGCTCCTCAACAGCTTCCCTGATCTCCCTGAGCTGTTCTTCCAACCCTCCAATATCTTCATAAGCTACCTTTGGTTTCTCGATGATCTCAGCACCGATAACGAGGGGATCCTTTGAAGGTGGTAGCACGGAGATGATCGAGAGCGTTTGTTTATTCAGTGCAACCTGAGACCCAACGATCAGAGTTTCCCTTTGGATGTGGCCCGCGGAATTGACAATAAAAGTGGGTCCAGTGGTGCTCTTCACCACGACCTTCCCATTTTCCAGGAGCCCTCGGATGGATCCGATAATCAACGGAGGAGCCTTCATTCGCTCAATTTCAGCCTTTAAGCGCTTGATCTCCGCCTGCAAGCGTGTAAGCTCGCTTTCCAGGTATCTCTTCTCGTTCTCGGTTTTCTTCGTTTCTTTTGAGAGCTCAGTGTTCTGGTTTTCGAGAACAGTTAGCTTTTCGAGAAGGTCTTCAGCGATCTCATTTTCATCGTCCATTTTGCGCACCCCAAACCAATGGATTTCCTATATATGGACTTGGATATACGATTAGTTATATATGGTTGCAAAGATATATATCTTTTGTTTAGGATATTGGAAGCTGCCAAGTTAAGCCTACCGCCGTGCTCCTCTTATTTGATAATGACGGATTATGGAGCACTTTGTCCTTCGATTATGTTACCAAACACCTAACTCTTAAGCCTCAGGACGCCTTACCCCATCCGCCCACCCTGGTCCATTTACATAAAAGAGAAAGGACAACTTAAGTTGAAATTCACAGAATATGGGGAATTAGCATGATTTGCGAGATGTGTGGAGCAGAGGTTCCGAAACTTCGGAAAATGACCATCGAGAGTTCAAATCTGGACGTTTGCCAGAATTGTGCCAAATTTGGTAAGGACAATACGGTGACAAAGGGAGGGGAGGACTCCATCACCACAACCACCATCGATAAAAGGCTCCAGAGGAGGGAGAAACGGCTAAAGACCAAGGACGTTTTCGAAGCCAGCAAAAAGGAACTAGCCCTGGACTATCCAAATAGAATAGGCAAGGCTAGAGCATCAATGGGTTTGAGTCAGGGGGAGCTTGGCAAAAAAATCAACGAGAAGAAATCGGTTGTAGCGAAGCTTGAAACAGGAAATATGGTTCCAGACGATAAACTCGTGAAAAAGCTGGAAAGAGCCCTTGATATTTCACTCATGGAGGAGATGAACCGCGTTTCCCTGCCGAAGCGCAGGGAAGAGAGAACAGGCATGACCCTAGGCGATTTTATTAAGATGGAGGAAAAATAAGGTCATGCTCTATCCCCCCATTTTCTCGGCCCTTTTGAATATTTCAGCCTCCGCCTCCCTTAAGAACCCTGATATCTCCACCTCATAATTTTTTGCTATCAATATGGCCGCTACCTCGATCTCGACATCTAACGCGACCTGCTTTTTATTTATTTCCGCCATGATGTTATTACGTCCAAGCCCTGTTTTTTCATCTATGCTCCTCACTATGGAAAGGAGCAGGGGCTCCTGAGACTCGACCTCCAGAATGTTTTTACTTGGAGTGAAGTCAATTGGAATGGACAATGCCTTGTAATCAAAACTCGGTTTTAGTCCCTGTTCAGTTCTGTTCAACAGTTTCAGTTCAAGGCAAACATCGATTAATTGTTTCACCTCATCAGGAGAAAACCAACCTAAATCCATGGATGCAGAGAGAATCAGCTCGTTATCAGATAGAATGTCCTTACCCCTCCTCTGAAAAAGATGTGCCAAAGTATCCATTAGCTCTTCCATCTCGTCACCTTATGCCCCTCAGAGCAACCTTTCTACTTCGATCATAACCCCTTCCAGACCCATGCCTCTGAACATTTCCGTGCCCCTTTCGAATCTGCCATGGAAGTAAGCGTTCATCCCCTTTCCCACTATCGTACGACCAACAGCCAAATCAAAATACTCTTCTGAGGACAGATGCCTTAGATCTGTGAATATTACACCCTCCAGACCAAGGCTTCTTGCTTTATCTGCCAAACTGGATGGCGACATATTTCTGAGACTCTTTTCTGGGCTCACTATAGCGCCGTCGTAATCGATGTTCAGCACCACATTCTCCGATAATTCCAGGGCATTTTCCAGCTCCTCAAGGTTCCTCAAGGTTTTCGTGCCTAACACAACTTTCTCAGCCCCTGTGATGAGGATGTCGATTGCACCTTCACCGTATCTTGAACCTGCATCCACCCAGAGCTCCAATTTGGTGGAAAATTTTTTCAATAATTCCAGCTGCGGCCTATCTCTATTTATGCCGTTTATGTCCGTGATCAAGGCTTTGCTGTAGCGTCTTTTCAGCTCATCCAACAGCTCTTGGATGCCGATGTCTTCTCCACCGGAGTCTTGTAATGGTTTATAGGTCTCTTCCCTCCTGATCACTGGTATGCCTTTGAAGAGGCTCACAGCAGGAATGATTTCGAAGTCTTTACCATCAATATCTGGGTCCATTTTCTCTATTGCTGGTTTTGGCTCTAAGTTCATGCCGAATCACGGTTCCTGGATTGCATGGGTGGTAAATAAATCATGCGGTTGAATGCAAGATACCTTTAAAAACCTAAAGTTCGATGACCAATCCATGAGGCAGATTCAGATATTTTTGCCTGATCGCGAAGTGAAAAGGGTGCTTGACATAGCAAAAAAAATCGACCTGGAAGGGGCACATGTCAAGGTAACAGGGGATACAGATCTGGTAATAATGACTGTTCCCGACGAAAAAGTGAATGAGATCGTGAACAAGTTGAGGGATGCTGGGATCGATAAGATTGGTACAGTGTCCATACTTCCAATACACACGAGCATATCTAAGGAGGAACTTGAATCCAAACCCACAATAGCTCCAAAAGAGGAGATCATCGAAAGCGCAAGGAAAGCATGCTACCTAACAAGGGGTTACATGTTCATGATAGTGATCTCGAGCTTCGTAGCCACTCTTGGGCTGATGATGGATAGCACAGCTGTTGTTATAGGTGCCATGGTCATAGCTCCTCTCTTGGGACCAAATATCGCAGCCAGTGTGGGAACCGTCATGGGCGATACAGCCCTTTTTAAGAAGGGGATAATAAGTACAACCTTGGGCCTACTTATTGTAATCATAGCTGCTGCATTGACAGCGTTCTTTGTCAACAGTTTGGGTTTGCTTCCTCCCTTGTTGGACCTCAGTGTTGATGAACTTCCCAGGGAAATCACGGAGAGAACGACTCTCAATATTCTAATAATCGGTTTGGCCCTGGCATCAGGCGCTGCCGGGGCATATTCATTTGCTGAGAAAAAAGGTGAGATCCTTGTGGGTGTTATGATCGCTGTGGCACTGGTGCCACCAGCAGCGGTTTTGGGCATTGGCATCGCGCTTTGGGATCTGGAGTTCATCGTCAGCTCGGCCCTTATTTTGACTGTGAATGTTTTTTGCATAAATATCGCGGGCACCTTGGTGTTTTGGAGATTAGGAATCAGACCCGGCGGTTTCCTGCAGATGATGTTCTCTGAGAAGGATATAAAGAAAAGGTTAGCTGTTACCTTGATTACACTTCTGATTCTTGGAACAATATTGGGTTGGACCACCTTTATCACATATCAAAATTATCAGCTTGAAAACAGGATCAGGGATGAAATAATAATCGTGATTGGCAACGGGGATTACCCTTCAATAATAGAATATCAGGTCGATGAAATTTACCTTGGAAGGAACATATTCGGCCTTGATTCTGACGAACCTGTTTCTGTTAAGATAACGATATATTCTAACAACACTTCGATGTTGAGTGAAGATGATATAGCGATCGCTATTGATCAAGCTCTCGAAACAAAATTCAAAAATGAGATCGATAAGGGCTTTCATGTAACGATAGTCTTTCAACAGGTTGAAGTATCGCCTTGATAAAGGCCGATGTTTTATTCTATCTACTCTCTCGGCGCGTACTTTTCACAGTTATAGCAATACCATCGATCATACTGTTCTATATAAGTCAGTTCTCCACCGCAATCAGGACAAGAAGCTTTCTCTTCTTCTTCAATTGGTGTCTCTTCCTCTTCTTCACCGGGAACCCCTCCTTCCATATGGGCTTTTATCCTTTCCCGCAGGTGTTTTTCCCTGCCGCTGGTATCCAACCCAAGAGATGCACATATCGCCACCAACTGTTCCTCGCTCATGGTGTACAGATCCTCTTTGTTAAGAGGTATCTGTTCCTCACCCTTCTCCTCCTTCTCCTCGAGCTCCAAGAACTCGGATTCAACTCTGGACTCGGGGGTAGGCTCCTCCAGTATGCCCATTTCTTCCTCAATCGGTCTCTCGGGTGTGATATCTGAGCCGCAGGCATAGCAGACTGTGGCAGCTTTATTAATAATGGTACCGCATGCTGGGCAAGGCATTTCATCCTCAGGGATATCTTCAACTGCTGCCTTATCTCCTAGGCTTTCAAGCTGTGGTTCAGGTGCTTTATCTTCAGTACTTTCGGGTAATGGTGTCTCTCCCGCGATTTCAGGTGGAGTTTCAGGTGCTTCCCTTTCAATGGTCTCAGGTTCTGGTGCCTCTTCCTTGATTTCAGGTGGTTCGCCTTCAATATGCTGAGGCTCCGTTGTTTCCTCCCCAGCTATCGGTTCAGACTCCTCAGGTGGAGGAGGAAACTCGCCTATTTCCAGCTCCTCTGCAACCTTTTCTATACCCTCGTCTCCAATTTCAGTTGAAAGTTTTTCTAACGGCTCGAAATCCTCTCCCTCTTCCAGTGTCTTTTCGCTTTCCAATAACCTGCTTTCCCTTTCAGAGAATTTCGCCCTCATAGCAGCTAACTTCTCATATTCCTCTTGTATCGATTTTTCCTTATCAAGCAATCGGGACTCCCTATTTGTCAGCTCCTTCACCTTGGCAAGTCCTTTCTCCTCCGATTGGTTCAGCTCCCCTTCCCTCTCGTTCAATTGACTCTCCTTGTTCTGTAACTCGTTTTCCCTTTCCAAGAGCGTTTTCGATTTGTTGGCTATGTCTTTGTCTTTCTCGATGATTTCGTTCTCCCATTTTAGAAGTTCAGATTTCTTTGCTTTGAACTCCTCAGATAATTTTAAAATCGTCTTTTCTCTCTCGTTTAGGCTTTTATTCCTATTCTCCACTTCCACTATTTTACTGTTCACCTCTTCGATCCGAGCTTTCAGGTTGGAGCGCTGTTCCTCCAGCCTTCCAAGGAGCTCCATCGTCTTCTCCCTCTGGGCTGCGATCTGCTCCCTCGTCGAGGATAGTTTCTCCCTTTCTTCTATGGCTTCTGTTTTTTGAGAAATGACCTCATCCTTGAGTTTTGCAACCTCATCCTTCTCCCTGAAAAGTTCATTCTTCGTTCGTTCAACTTCGGCTTTCTCTTCCGCCAACTTATTCTTTTCTATGCGTATCTTCTCCTCGCTTTTTCTCAACACTTCCCATATCGATGCTTCGTGTTCTAGAACTCCCTGACCTGAATCTCCAATCCCTGGAAGTTGTTCATCCTCATCTGCCAATATTTCACCCCCTAAAACCTCATTGTTCAGACTTTTAGTTATCTTTCATTAAAGGTAAGTGACCTTTTTAAGCCCATAGGCTATATGTTAGTGCATTACATTAATCGTTTAAATATTTTTCATACTCGCTCTTGGAATGTGTCGATTCAAGCCCACCGCCTTTCCCCCTCCACCCACCCTTATGTCTATATTAAAGGGGTGCAATCCATCTCAGATGACATTGTCTTCAAACTGTGTTTTTAATTGATATTCTTCAGCCTGTTGACACAGTGGACCAAACCTTCCACGTCCTTTGTCTCCTTCTTGCAGTACATGACGAGTTTAGCTCTTATATCGGTATTGAATTTCACATCGTTTGCCTTAAATCCCTCTTTGAGGACCTTACAGAGATGTCCCCCTTTTCGATCCCAATCCGTGAGTATCACGACCTCCCTATGTTCCCTGGAAATATCCTCACAGAAATTGAACAAAGGCTGACCTTTATTGATTTGGACCACAAGACCTTCCACTCCCAATTCTCTCAGTGCTTTAACGTCCGCCTCGCCCTCAACGATGATCGGTATATTAGCGCCGAGGCTCCTCAATTCGTTTAGTGCCTCTTCAATATTCTCCAACAATTTTTCAGATCGCAAATCAACACACCTTCTTAATTTTTTAACGATGATCTATTTTCCCCTCGATCGCATCCCGTAACTTCATACATAGTTCCTTCTCACCTAAT
>CBDUXN010000035.1:0-25506 GCA_965371185.1 uncultured Thermoplasmata archaeon | reverse complement strand
GGAGCCTGATCAACTCGGTATAACGCCAGTCCGTTTACGGGCTGGTAGTTTACTTGAAACATAAGAGCATTTTTAATACATCCAAAAGCTAGTTCTATGACTTATTTTAGGTTAGGAGGATTCGTTTAGGACTACGGAACGCGGTCCTATTTTCCTGTCGATGACAATAGTAGGAACATCAAAGCTCAAGAGGTTATTTACTGCATTAACCACATTATTAATAAATGCTCCTACCCAACCTTTTCGGAGCAACTGGTTGTGTGGGTCATGTAGAGTGTTTGCAATTTCTATGATTCCCTTCATTTCGTCATCATCCCCCATTCCTATGTTTTCTATCTCATCTATGCACTCTTTCAGCATACTCAAATCTCTTCCAGATCTAGATAATGTTGGTGCAAAGTTCGAGAGGATATCTTGAAGGCATGGGTGAAGAGCTAATCTAACCCCATATAGTTTCACAGCTTTTTCCTCAGTGGTAAGGTCTTTTCCGATCAACTCATTTACTATGATTCTTTTGATCCTCTCCAATCTTGTCTTGATTGACAGAACTATGACTCTTTCCAAAATCAACTGAAGTTCATTGTCAATGCTCTTGAGTTCATTTTCGTATAATTTAATGTCTTCCTTCCTGAACCCGAAGTAGCCTATGTTGTGGCTCCAATAGACCTCTGTTTCTTTGTAATACATATAATAACGGGGGAGTGAATAATAGATGCCTATGTCGATTGTGAATCCTCTACCAATTTTCTTGAGATATTTCAAAGGGATAAGATGTTGATGGACGTGTCGTTTTACGGTGCTCACACTAAATCCCGATTCGTTTGCTAGAGATTTGATGGAGAATATATCCTCTCTGAAGAGCCCTTTCGAGATATCCATCTTCATTGAGAGTCGCTCGATGTAACGCTCATATCTCGGCGGGTCGGCAATTGACTTATGGTACCTTTTCTTCCATAGATCGATCTCCTCCTTCAATTTTTTTGGTGATTCCTCTAGGTCAGTGATTAACTTATCAAGTCCAATTCCGCAAACTTCAAGCAGTCTATTACAAATAGAACAGCTGTGTGGATTATCGGGAAGCGAGCGCAGAGCTTTCTCACTCTTTCGGTGTTTTTTGCAGTATTTCGCGTGCCTGTACCGAGAGGAAAAGCCTGAGCTACATTTTCCGCATTTCTTCCGATATGTCTTCATAATAACAACCTCAAGTCCTCTAAGAGGACTTTTGGGTATTTAAAACTTATTTTGTTGAAGATATAGTAATTAGACAACGGCGGTGAGACGATCGGCGGCAAGCTTCGTGAAGGTAATACCATTATATCGGGTGTGGTCTCAGAGGAGGTCAAAAAGGAGATAATCGCCAGGATTAGCTGTGGCGAGTTTAAGACAATTTCTCAAGGTGTAGGGAAGCTTCTAGAAAAAGCGCTGAAAAATGGAAGGCCTAAGATTAAAGATTCCTTAACAGGTGAAAGATAAAAGGCGAAACATATGGTTGATAATATAAAGGATTCAATTTTACCCGCAATTCCAAAAACCCAGAAGGCAAAAATTTACATTAGGGTATCCACAGAGGATCAAGCCCGAGAAGGATTTTCATTAGAGGGACAGAGGAAGCAACTAGAGAACTTTGTTAGAGAGAAAGGATACGAGTTTCTGGGGGTATATGAAGATGCTGGCTTTAGCGGCAAGGATACAGATCGCCCAGCCCTCCAACAATTGCTATTAGACGCCAAGGAAGGTAAGTTCGAAATCTTAGTTACACTTTCACCAGATCGACTATCAAGAAATATAATTGACCAAGCAGCCATCAGAGAAATTCTGGAAAAATACCACGTTCAACTGAAATTTTTAACTTTACCTGTGGATACAACAACACCCGAGGGTGACTTGATAACGAATATAATCAGCTCTGTAAGCCAATATGAAAGAAAGCTTATCGGCAGGAGGGTAAAGCTAGGAATGACTCAGAAAGCTCAGGAAGGTGGATTTAATGGCATGTCAGCACCCTATGGTTACGATATCATTGACGGGGAGCTGAAGATAAACAGGGCTGAGGCTGAGGTTATTAAACGCATTTTCAAAATGCATAGAATTGGCATGTTTCTTGAAAGTATAACCAACCAACTCAACGAGTTTGATGTTCCAACCAAAAAAGGAGGGGCATGGTCTAAAAAACAAGTTTGGCGAATTTTACACTCAACAATAGTCAGAGGATATCTACGTTGGGATGGCATCACAGCTAAAGGAATACATCCTGCGATAATAGAAGAGGACATGAACGATGCCATATACGACCTCCCGCTTGTGGAAAAATTGCAGTGTAATCAAAAAGAAGAAAATTTCGCAAAATAGGGTATTTCCCGAAGAATTGCCAGCAGCAAGGGTGAAAAAACCATGAAAACGAGGGTTTGAACATGAGGAAAAAGGCAACAAAAGACGGATTACCGACAAATGCGAAACTCCCTGACATCCTATTCAACCAGGAGAGGGTAAGATATCTCGATGCTGTGGAGAGCTTGGAGGATCTCTTATTTGCCCGGCTAGGCAGGTGTAGTGGGCCCAGATTGAATGAAATGCTTAACATCACCTCTAAGGACATCGTATTTCCTGAGCGGTCTGTGAGCGTTGTAGGCAAAAAGGGTGCATGAATATGGTTGAGGAACTGTTGTCAACAGAAAAGATGGAATCGCTTACTCCATGCCCCAAAATCCCAAGAAATATAGTACTCCGAATTTATAAAAATCGATCCAAACGGCAACTTGGGAAAGACGGTTTAGATGAGCTTGTTTCCTATCTAAATGACCAAATATTAAAGTTGATTGATGAATTGGAGCCATCACTGGAGGATTGCAACAAACTTCTTCGATATCAGCGTTGGCAAAGGATATCCGGAACCGTTGTTAAGAGGGCTATTTCACGGTTAGAAGGAGATAAGATATGTTTAAACAAAGGTTTAAATAAATAGAAGGCGTTTACCTTCTTGGAGATGTCGGAATGAAGGCTACGAGGACGATAAGGAAGATCGGGCACAGCTATTGGGTTTCCGTGCCCCCTATCATACTGGATAACTTGGGCCTGGGTGTGGGAGACGAGGTGGTGGTGTTGTTCCGACGCAAGGTGTCCAAGAAAGGTAAATAGCCCCTACGGGGGAGATACTGTGGAAAACCTGGAAAAACTGCTTGAAATCTCCGAAATCAGGCTTAGAACACGCAAGAAGGGGAGACGAGTGAAATCTAAAGCCAAGACCATCGAGCCATACAAGTATTATGTCAGGCGATTCGTGAGGTGGCTGGAGCAGCACGGAACAAGCGACCTCCAGAGCATTACACAGGATACCCTCGACATGTATGCGATCTACCTCGAGGATGAACGGGACATCGGTCCTGGGGGACGCAACCCTATGATCGCGGCGCTCAACAATTTCTGTGCACTGGTCCTGGAAAGGCCGGAACTCAATCTGCCATATCCGCAGTCAATAGACAGGAGCAACGAGATCGAGCCCTTGACCTTCGAGGAAATAGAGTCAATGATAAAAACCGCGGAAGAGTACGGCGATTACTTGGCCAAGGCTGCGATGACATGGCTCTACTACATGGAAACCAGGAACGCCGAGACAAGAAATCAAAAGATGTCAGATATCCACTGGAAATCAGGGACCGTGACGATCCGCGAAGGCAAAGGCGGATACACGGACACGATAACACTGCATCCATACTGTGAAAAGGTCGTTCAGGATTACATACTTCATCACAGGGTGCAGCCAAGAGATGGGTTTGAGGATTACCTCTTCATCTCGCCACGAAGACAGCCGATATGCAAGAACTACCTCACAGGGATGGTCCAGAGATACGCGTTGAGGGCAGGACTGCAAAAGAGGGTGTGGCCGCATCTGTTCAGACATTCCGCAATCACCCATCGTGCAGAGAAGGGAGCAACGATTATACAGATGGCAGCTCAATCCCGTCACAGGGATTGGAAATCCCTCAAAAAGTATGTCCACCTGGCACAAAAGTCCAAAAATGAGAGTTACCTGAGCACTACACCCTCTCCTGAGCCATACAAGCCCGAGCCAGTACCGGAATTTAACACGGATATGCCGAGTATCAAGGACAGGGCACTCGAGGCATTACTGGCCGGTAAAATATCAGAGACGACCTACAATAGGATCCTGAACGAAACAAATCGTCCTGCATTGGATAGACCCAGCTATATTAACTAAGCCTGTAAAAACCAGGTCATTCCCCCTGTTGGAATGGGAACAAATCCCAGATTTTGGGATTTGAACCAATAAAGTGGACCCAACGGGATTTGAACCCGCGGCCTCTGCCTGTTTCAGGGCTCTGTAGAACCATGCGAAGGCAGCGATCTTCCACTGATCTATGGGCCCGGTTTGAATTGGTGTAGATTTGTAGAGCAGATAGATAAACCTGCCAGATAATATATATCTTTCTGAATGCGAAAAAATGATTTAGGGCGGGGGTCCTCGAAGAAGGGAACACCTCAGCAACATTTAAGAATCTTTACCATGATAAACTGTTCATGGTTTCTCATACGGAATGCAACCTAAAGTGGATAGGCGAACTTAAGGACAACCTGAATACAGAGGCCATTGGCAAAGTCATCAAATGCTATGACATTGTTGATTCTACAAACGATATCGCCAGGAAATTGGCAAGTGAAGGAGCCGAGGAAGGCACCGTTGTTTTGGCTGGTATGCAAAGGGCTGGTAAAGGCAGGCTGAACAGGGAATGGCTCTCCCCAAAAGGTGGGTTATGGTTTTCTGTAATACTGCGGCCTTATATCAAACCCTCCGAGGCGATGAGAGTGACGATGATCGGTGGTGTTGCTGTTGCAAGAACTTTAGCAAAATTCGGCCTGGATGCCAGGATCAAATGGCCTAACGATGTCCTTATCAATGACAAAAAGGTTTGCGGTATCCTAACAGAGATGAGGAGCCTTGGGAGCAAGATAGATTTCCTTATTCTGGGAATCGGTATCAACGCAAATTTCGATCTTGAAGAACTACCAGAGTCCATAAGGGATCAAACAACGACCCTGAGAGAAAAATTGGGAAAGGACCTGGATGTCCAGGAGCTGCTTTCATGTCTATTGGAGGAAATCGATAAATGCTATGTGCTTTTAAAATCAGGTAACTCAAGTAGATTATTGTATATGTGGAGGGAACTGAACGACACTTTGGGCAGGGACGTGGAAATTACGACGCAAAAGGAAACCATACAGGGCATCGCCTTGGATGTGGATGGATCGGGTGCGCTGATCGTGAGAATGAAGGATGGTACAATGCATAAATTCTTGGCAGGGGACGTTATACATATCTCGAGATCCATCTAATTTTGGGGAGGGAACAAAATGGATGTCATAGAATTGACAAAAAGACTCATCTCGATAAAGAGTATCACTGGCAACGAAAGAGATATTGCAGAATTTATTGCCTCACAACTGAAATTCGCTGCCGTGGAGATGCAGGAGGTAGAAGGTTTTGGCCCCAACTTAATCGCAAGGCACGTTGTAGATCCTGAGGAGCCAATTATTATCCTGAACTGTCACATGGATACAGTTGAAGTCATGCAAGGCTGGGAATCCGATCCTTTTACGCCGAGAGTGGTGGGGAATAGGATAATCGGTCTTGGGGCGTGCGACATGAAGGCCGGGATTGCAATAGCAATGGATGTTTTTAAAAGAGCGGCAAAGGAAGGGAGCAACATCATATTCACCGCTGTTTCGGACGAGGAAGGCAACAGCAAGGGTGCGCATATGCTGATAGAGAACATCCTGAAAAAAGAGCGCAAGGGTAACATTGATAATTGCCTAGGTCTGATACCTGAGGATACGAACGAAAGGGTTGTGCTCGGCGCAAGGGGGAGGTATGTTATCGAGATAACGGTTACAGGCAGATCTGCCCATGGGGCAACACCTGAATGCGGATTAAATGCAATCGAGGACGCAGCCAAAATTGTGAAAGCCTTGGGAAAGCTCCCCCTGAATTCACATCCAAAACTTGGCAAGGGCTCTATCTGTGTTCTGAAAATCGATGGCGGAGGAGATTCTCTTTCAGTACCTGACAGATGCACCATAAGGGTTGATAGGCATACCGTTATTGGAGAAATTGAAAAGCAGGTGATGGATGATTTTGAGGAGATGCTTAGAAACCTTGATTTGAAGGGCATATGCAGCCTAGATCTGATGAAAAGGGATACCCCTTTCCTGGAGCCGTATATAGTGGATGTTAACAGCCCTTGGGCCGGAAAATTTATATCGTCTTATAGGGACTTTTTCAGGAAGGAAGCTGAGCTCATATACGGCAAATCCGTGGGTGATTTTAATGCCTTCGGGAAACTCATGCCAACCATCGTTTTCGGTCCAAAAGGCGAGAATGCACATGCACCAAACGAATGCGTTTATATGGATTCGATAACCAGGTGCAGGGATTTTTATCTTGATTTTTTGTCTGGGAGATAAGGGGACGAAAAAGACGAGATTGAGAATAGTCAGAAGGAAAGATAAAAAGAGATTGGTCGTTGATTAGATTAAGATACCGTCATTTGCTTCTCGACACCTACTCCACCGCGCCTACCATGTCTGCCGTTCAGCAGCAGGTCATCGTAATACGGTTTTATGGCTGAAAAGAACTCCCTGAGCGAAACGAAGGAGTTCGTGGCGAAGTACTGGTACCAGCCGCATCTTTTATTGCAGTCCCTCATCTGTGCACGGTATTGCGCAGCCTCATTTGAATTTAGATATTCCATCAACGAGGTTTTTGTCAGATCGCATGTCTTTTGCTGCAAAACTCGGCACGGATAGAATATAACGCCGTCGCAGTCGATAATGAGGGATGAGGTTGAGCAGCCATGAGGCCTGTTTATCCTCTCCAAATAGCCATAGGGGGTGGTAATCGTATTTTTGTACTTCCTTTTCAAGCGCCTGATCTCCTCCATGAAGCCTTCTGGAGCAGGATAATAATTCTCTGTCTTCGCCAAATGTACCGCAGGCATTATCACGGTTCTGGCATTGGCCTTGTATACCATTTTAACCTTATCCTCTAAGGCACCTAAATCATCCTGTGTCACCACGGTTTGAACACAAACAGGTGTAAATCTCTGAAATTCCTCGAGACGCTCCAGCATATCCAGGTTTTCATGGCCCTCATCGATGCTGATATGCAAATAGTCGATGTATTTTCCGTACTCCTCCATTGGGGTTTTGTCCAATAGAAGGCCGTTCGTGGTGAAAAAAAGGTAAAAAGGCTTCGTGTGTGCATACCTGAGTATCTCGCCCAAATCCTTCCTTCTTAATGGCTCCCCGCCTTCAAGGCTGACTAGAGTAATACTGGATTCTGCCAAATTGTCCAAAACCTTGAATACCTCCTTGGTAGGCAGAACCGGGGTTTTCTCCATCCAGACGTTACAGAACTTGCATCTCATATTGCATTTGTTCGTGATTTTATAAGAGGCATAGAAGGGATATACCGCCTCTCTGCTCAGAAAGTTCATGGTAACGCCTCTAACCACTTTTCTGACTTTTTTCATAGGGAGAAGTCTCATTTAAATCACATAAGAGCCCTTTTCTGGCTTTCCTCACCTGTAAAAAGAGGTTATGGGATATAATATTTTTGATTGGTAGTTACCGTCTTCCAAACGCCATATTTGTCCATCTAAACCGAGCGCACATTATATAAAGAATGTAGGTTATTGGGAATAAATCCAAATGGGAGATGATCAAAATGGTAAACGATATTTTCATCGAATCACACGTGGATGCCATAAAGATGCCTGAGAACCTCAGGATTGGATTAATGGTCTCAGAATCGCGAAAACAGTGTCAGAATACAGGATGTAGTCTTGAATATTATGGTTTCGCATTTGGGCAATCGCCTTTCCATGTTCCGGAGCCGATAGCACGAGCATTGGCGGAAAATGTTGAAAAGGGACACTATTCTGCTGCCGAGGGAATCGCAGCTCTCCGGGAGGCTATAGCAGGTTTTAACAAAAGGCATTTTGGATTGAACGTCGACCCATCAAGAATAATCGTAGGCCCTGGAACAAAGGATTTGATCCATTTACTGTTCGATATCGTCGAGGGCGGGGTTGTCATCCCCTCACCCTCATGGATAGGATATTCCCCTCAAATCACACTCCTGGGCAAGCACTTTCATACTTTTTATTTGAAACCCGAGTTCGACTACAAAATCCAGCCTGATGATCTGGATGAATTCCTTTCAAAAATTCCAGGGGAGCAGCACACCATCATTCTGAACAACCCGCACAATCCCACGGGAACAGTATATTTGAAGGAAGAACTGGAAAAGATCGCAAAGGTTTGTAAAAAGCACAACATCCTGGTACTTGCAGATGAGATTTATGCATTAACAACATATGAATTTGAAAGGTTCACAAGCTTGGGATTAATATACCCTGAAGGAACCTTCGTCACAAACGGCCTATCAAAGGATAGGTCGGCAGGGGGTTACAGGTTGGGCCACTGTATATTACCTGAAAACTGCCCCCAAAGGCTCATAGATGCCTTTAAAAAGGTGGCTGCCACGATCTACACGAACGTTTCCACCCCAACGCAATATGCCGCGATAACAGCCTATGAACCGAACAAAGAGATAGAAAATTACTTCGAAGTGACGAGAAAAATACACAGGATGATGGGGCAATTTGTAAGCAGCGGGTTCAATGAAATTGAGGGAATAAAGGCAACCGTCCCCAAAGGAGCCTTCTACTTCTTTGCGGATTTCAACGGGCTTTCACAGGATCTTAATAGAAACGGAGTTGGGACATCAAACGAGCTTGGGAGATCGCTTATCGCACACCCCTTCCATATAGCTACAGTAACAGGTGATTCCTGTCTACTAAAGCCGGACAATTTCGGTGCCCGGATAGCCTTTGTGGATTACGATGGAAAAGAGGCGTTCGACAATTTTGAAGAGAATACACCCAAAACAAGTTCAGAAGAAATGGTATTCGTCAAACAAAATGCACCGAGAATGGTCAGGGGAATCGAAGCCCTAAAAGGCTATGCGAAGTTCATAAAGAAAGGATGATCTCAGCCGGAAATGCTCTCGAATACGGTTTGTACTGAATCCACAATTTTTTATCTGCACAACGAGTTAAATGTATGACTCCAAATAATCGCAAAAAATTGAAAAAATAAGAAACAGGTGGTGGGGATGAGTGAACCCTTAGATCCGTGACGATTAACCGATCGTAGGACAAGGACACAACATCAATGCGAGATTGAACGAGGTGCCTATCCCTGCATTTCAATCGCTATGGTCTTGATCAGGCCAACAGATGTCAGCCCGACGCTTGCATCTCAGGAGCGAAACAAACCCAGGTCAACACGAGGCTGAAGTGGATCCATTAGGGTTCCTTTGCTGCAGGCAAGTCGAACCGATCTAGGATCAGTCCAACAGGTGGTACGAACTCAGATGGCAATCCATGGAGGCGAATCGACCGAAGCCGATGCGATTCCGCGTTTTGCCTTCCAAGATTGGCTCGGAAAGATAAAGTCAGGCAATGACCGCCCGAAGGCGATCAACCCGTCACCAAGGAGGTAAACCTCCACGTTCGATCCACGCCGCCGTACCGTGCCATTGCGAGTGTTACGATCCCTTAGTGTAGACACGAGGTCTTCCTAATGATCGAATATGCATTCCAATCGAGATAACAGGTTGACCGAAGCCCGCCTGTTTCGCCTTTTGGAATGAGTTTGATCAATCATCGGATGATGAAAGATCGACTCCTCCGGTTGGTAAAAGGGTCCAATGCAAACCACGAGGATTCGCACCGTTCAGCAGAGGCTTACGGATCCGAAACGCCAAGGCTGTCAAGCGCCGTCGCGCCCGACAAAACGCCAAGACGATCTAAACATTCTGCCTACCCTCCCCACCAAAACGTGTATAGTATTGTGGCTTAATAAACGTTTCGATTTAACAATCTGGATGCTTACTGGCTACCCGAATTTTTATTACTAAAATTTCTTTTCCACTTGAAATATAGGTCTGAAAAATTATCCAATTTAATTCCCAATTTTTTGAAATGGCACTGACCTTATCGGCAGCTCACTCCTCCCAATCAATGCCTGTACCCTCATCATCACTTTCACCGGGTTCCCATTCAACTTCTCTCTTCGCATCTTCGTCATGGCTGCCTTTTTCATCCCCCTCAAATTCAACAAAGCCTCCCTCATCATCCTCCACTTCAAATTCTTCCTCTTCCTTTGCCTTTTCATCCTCGACTTGAAAATCTGTTGTTCCCTTGCCATCCTCAGTCTGGAATGCAACCATTTCCCCATTGCCTTTCTTCCTTCGTGATAAAAGCGCTACTAGCAGTGCAATGACAACGATTACAATCAATAATAATATGAATAAATAGTAATTATCCATAATCATTTCGAATAGGTTTTTTTCAGATGGCTGAATCACTTCGTTGTCATCATCTATATCCGGCTCTGGCTCTGGGTCTGGCTCGGTGTCATCCACATTCAATCTCACCGTGACGCCTGTGGCGTTGTTGCCCAAGAAATCCTCCGCACCATAGATAACCGTACTAGTGTTAAGTGGAGCGGTAAAGGGGGATTTGTAAATGTTGTAAGTTGTTCCGCCGTCTAGGCTGAACCATATGAAAGTTATTCCTACTCCTGTGCTATCATTTGATATCAACGTTATTGGTGTCGAGGAGTTGAGGGTAACGAGAGAATCAGGCCCTGGAATTTGTTGTCTAATGTATATAGTTACAACAGGGGGTGTGGTATCCAGATTGACATTGTGGGTATTGGCTGTCTCGTTGTTTCCAAGCATATCCAATGCACCATAAGTTACGATATGGAAGCCGTCAACCCGATTAGCCAAAAGGAATTCCGAGCCTTCAAAATATTCGCCATCTATGGTGTACCAGAAGGATGAAACACCGCAATGTTCGTCAACAGAATTGAGGTTGAAAAATGTCCCTTGCGTAACGTTCCAAGAGTGTGAAGCCTCTACCCGATATTTTGGATCACCAAGTGACAGCGATGTTGAAGGGGGGGTGTTATCCAATTGCACGAACATCATGTTGCCAGATTCATTGTTGTTCAAGTTGTCTTTACTCCCCCATGTTAATGTGTGCACTCCGTCGCCGTAGCCAGATAAATTGGATTCAGAACCTTCGAAATAGGCTCCATCGATGGTGTACCATATCACATCAACACCTGAATGGGAATCTTCGGGAGTAAGTGAGAACATGGTTTCGCCGGTTACATTCCAGCGATCCTCACCAGAGGCTCGATATCTCGGCGTGCCAAGGTCAATATCTGTAGACGGGTGGGAATTGTCCAAGATCAGGGACATAACATTCCCTGTTTCGTTGTTGCCCGACATGTCCAGACTGCCCCATCTCAGCGTGTGCAAGCCGTCGGAATTACCACTCAGATCGAAGCTCGTTCCCTGAAAGTATGCCCCATCGATAGTGAACCAGGTGAAATTAACACCGGAATAGAAATCCTCGGCTTCAAGGTTAAAAGTCGTTTGAGACGTCACATTCCAAGGATCGTTATCGCTTGAATGATAACTCGGGCCGACGATACCCAGACTCGTATCAGGGGAATGCGTATCAGCAAATACTGTAAGTGTAACCCCTGTCTCATTGTTCCCCATTTTATCTCTGGAGCCCCAAGTTATGCTGTGCTCTCCATCATCGTAACCATCGAGCGTGAATGTTATGCCTTCAGAGTAATTACCATCGATAACATACCAGGGTGTGTTTACACCCGATGAATTGTCACTTGCTAAAATTGTAAACAACGTGGTTCCGGTGACATTCCAATAGTCATCCTCATCCTCGCGATATTTTGGCTCCCCAATTTCTAAGTTCGATTCTGGTGATATTAGGTCAAGATATACCGTTTCCGTTTCCCCGCTTTCGTTATATCCGAGATTGTCTTGGCTTCCGTAAACGATTGTATGTGTCCCATCCCCGTAACCTGTAAGGTTGAAACTCGTGCCCTCGAAATACTCACCGTCTATCGTATACCAAGTGAAGGCCACGCCTGAATAGGAGTCGCTTGAAAACAGTGTGAAGGTGGTTGACTCGGTGACATTCCAAGAGTGCCATTGGATTTGGCGGGACTTCGGATCGCCCACCACCAAGGTTGTCGTGGGGGCTCTTCTATCCAAATATACTATGATGGAGTTGACTGTTTCATTATTGCCAAGAAGGTCCCTGGAGCCATAATTAAGTGTATAGGTTCCTTCTGGTTTGCCCAGGAAATCAAAATTATCCCCCTCAGTGTAATTGGCGAGATCGTTAACATACCACCATTCTGTATCAACTCCTACCGTGGCATCGCCGCCTAGGAAATCGAAAGAGGTAGTAGGTGTCACATTGACTGCAGTAACTTCATCACCGTGCTTTGGGATACCGATGGTCAAAATGGTTATCGGGTCGCTGTCATCCACATAGACTGTTATCGATGTGGGTGCGGTGTCATTGTTGCCTACTAAATCACTGGCACCATAGTACAAAGTGTACGTACCTTCTCCAAAACCGCTAAAATTGAAGAACGAGATTTCAGAGTAATTACCGATATCGTTCACGTACCACCAAGTTGTATTGGTACCGGCAAAGTTGTCAACCGCATTGATCGTCAATTGAGTTGCATTTGTGACATTAATATCGATAACCTTTCCTCCATATTTTGGAGTGCCGATGGTTAAAAAGGTATCAGGTGCTGAGTCGTCCACCTTGACTGTCAATTGTATCCCAGTATGGTTATTTTCTACAAGATCCTCACTGCCATAAGTCAGAGTGTGTATGCCCTCCCCGTAGATACCGAAATCGAATGGCACACTATAAACATAGTAATCGGTGTCTATCATATACCAGGTGAAATTCTCGCCCACTCCATTATCAAAGGCTGAAAGGGTAAATGTTGTGCTCGAGGTCACATTGATTTCAGTCACCTCATCACCGGATTTCGGATTTCCGATTGTTAAACTGGTTACAGGTTCGGTATCATCCACGATAACCGTGATCGAGTTTGGAACGGTTTGATTGTTTCCCAGGAAATCCTCGGCACCGTAATACAAAGTATATGTCCCTTCTCCAAACCCGCTAAAATCGAATGCCGTTATATTCGAGTAGTTACCTATGTCATTAACATACCACCAGGTGATATTTATTCCTGCAAAGTTGTCAACACCGCTGTTCGTGAATGGGGTTGTGGAAGTGACATTGATCTCATCCACCCCTGTTCCATATTTTGGAGAACTAACATTTATGGATGAGGTAGGTTCCGATTCGTCAACATTGATTGCTTTTGAGGTCCATGTGTCGTTATTCCCCGCCAAGTCCTCGCTTCCATAGGTTAAAGTGTACGTTCCTTCGCCATAGCTGCTAAAATTAAAAGATACAGTATAATCATAGTAATCGCTATCTATCATATACCAGGTGAAATTCCAACCCGAGCAGTTCGCTCCTTCATCCTGTGCTGATAGGGTGAAAGGTGTATTTGAGGTCACATTCCAACCGTGGCTTTGATTTGCGTGATATTTGGGTTCACCAATCGTAAGGGTTGTATTCGGAGGCGTTGCATCATAAACAGTGATATTAACGATATCTGTATCCCAGTTGCCAGATGGATCACTGACATTTAAAACAGCGGTGTAATAGCCTGGGTCGGCATACGAATACCAAACATAAGGTACAGTTTCATTGGACTGGTTGCCTTCGCCGAAGCTCCAGTTGTACCATTTGATCTTTCCTGAGTTGTCTGTGGATGCGGAACCATCAAGGAGTATCGGGGAATCCTCATCAGTGGAGTTATCAGGGCCTGCATTGGCTATAGGGGTTACATTGTCCTTTCCCAGGATCTCCAAGGTTGGATCGCCCAATAGATTCCATTCATAGACCACCCATCTATAGGTGCTGTCGCTCAACGCCCGAGAAGCAAATTCCTCCTTCGTCATTTGGAGCGTCTTGCCTATTTTTATCACGGTGTTATTAAAAAGTTGATTGTAGAATTCGTTATCCAGTTCACCGCTGTAAGCTGTAACATCGCCTGTAAGGAACCATCCGTACCTGCTGTTCAAAATGCAAGCCACAAAGCCGCCGTCAGGGTTTGTGAGGTACTCCTCCGCTATGCTATCATTGTCGGCGACATAAGAATAAGGGGGCGTGGCATCCGTGGTTCTCCCATCGAAGGCACCGCTGTAGCATGCAATTGAGAGATGTATTGGGTAATATGAGTTTACAATATCGTCAGCATCTCCGTCGTTGTAAAAAGTCCCCTCTTGAATCTCATAGGATTGAACATTGCCGTGACCGCCGTGATTGACAAACAGGGTGTCGTTGGCGATCTCGCTCTCCCATGTAGGAACATCTATTGTAACACCTTCTCTCTCGTACAGACGTGTGATGTTGTAATTGGAAGGTATGTAACTCTCTACGCCAGGGGCCCATACCCCGCCCTCACCGTTCTTTATATAGTCCAAATAATACGGGCCACTTGAATCGGTCTCGCCATGCAGCGTAACGTGCTTTGGTCTGGGATTGGATTCAAAATCAAGTACTTTGTTATGGAATGTCTGGACTTCAATAATTGTATTAACCGGTGCCCTTCCAACATATACCTCGGCGTAAAGATCTGGGTTATCATCCTCCTCCCCCCAGCGGCTTGTGTTGGCACCTTCATTCCAGGTTCTATCCAGTCCGCCATAGTAGAGATCGGTAGGGATGTCGTTGTCCTCTTTTGGCGATGCGGCATCAACATAACCGTAGCAGCCCCTATGCGGAATAACTTCATCATCTCCTCCTAATAGCACATAACTTACGCTCCAATTGGTGTATGCATCCTTAATGAAATTTCGTATTCTCTCTGGATTATCAACACCATCGTAATCAGGGTCTGCCAGGATATCCTCCACCCTCACCACCACGGTTTCTATTCCTGTACCGTTCTTATAATCTGCAAAGGATTGAAATGGTGTAACCAGTGTATCGTTCGTTATGATCACATAATCATAAGAATCCGAAGCGTCGGTTATGGAGAGGGGGGCGATTCCTCCATTTGAGCTTTCTTCTGAACCAAAACCGTAGGTTGCCAAAACTGAGGGGTTATCAACCATTCTTTCTACCAGGTTTCTATCCTTGGATAAAGCCCGGTATAATGGTGATATCTTCCCAGTAAATGTTGTGGTTACCGCAACTTCAAATGTTTCATAATAAAGAACCTTCCCTTGGGCAGGTATATACTGCATCGGATGTAATTTCAAAATCAGAATTTGATAACCCCTGCACCATTGAACCGAAACCTTTGAGTAAAGTTCACCTGGATATATATCCTCCGAATTATATATTGTTGAATTTATTTCAAGAGGAGGTACGGGACCATCCATAGAGCTGAAAGACATGGGCGTTCCACCAGGCTGGATGAAGTATGTGCCGTCAAGCATAACTTCCCTTTTCGCAAGCACCTCAATATTTTCCAGGATTTCGCCCTGCGGAAGGAGAATTTGCACATCCTTGACTGGAACAACCGGTAAGCCAGGATTTATCTCGTTTCGTAGTTCCAGCATGACAGGATAATCGTATTCCCCATTCCTCTCAATCACAGGTTTCGAGAAGCTGTAGGTGATGAGGATCTCGTTCTCTGTTATTTCCTCAACAGTATCCTGAGAAGCTGCTCCCCCCGAATTTCCTCCTGATAAGATCAGGAAACCGGACAGAACAAGTGCCAGCATAACGAGTGAAAAGGCCGCAGTGGAGTTTTTTTGCTTTCCCATGAAATCACCGATGCTTACGATTTAATCCTTTTCTTATGTTCATGTTAATAAGATTGGACACTTCATATATGTGTCTGGGTTCCAATAATTCAGTATGCCATATACCTTATATATTATTTGCTGACCTTATCTCCTAAAATTTTTTTGCTCTTCTTGTTCTGACAAACCGTACTATGGACCATATCAATAGAACAGCTACAATTATGACGATGATCGCAAGGCCAAAGCATAAAAAGGGATCCATATCTCCAACAAAGGGTAATTTTTCCCATTCATCAGGCTCCTTCCATCTCGTCTTATCCAAGGGGTATAGGTCTTTCATGTCGTCATGGCCATCCCCATCGGTATCGGGATTCAATGGGTCCGTTTCATTCCCATCCACGATGCCATTCTGATTTAAATCCTCCTCAGTATCCAAAAGGCCATCGCCGTCATCGTCGACATCGCTTATATCATCTTCTCCATCACCATCCGTGTCTCTATTGTCAACCCTGATGATCAGAACGGATTTTTCTGCCTCATGACCGAGATTATCTTCCGCATAGTAGGTAATAGATGTTGTGGTGGCAGGGACTGTAAACGGTTCATCATAAATCGAGTAGTGACCTCCATCAAGCCTGTAGTATGTCATGCGTGAGCCTGCACCGGTATCAGACGGAATAAGGGTTATTTCCGTTGATGCGTTTATAATGGTTACGTTATCATCTTCGAGCTTGGGCTTGCCAATCTCAATGGCAACGGAAGGTGGTGTGCGGTCCAAATTGATAACCATGAAATTCGCGGATTCGTTGTAGCCCAGGTTGTCTCTCGACCCCCAGGTTATGGTATGTAGGCCATCGCTGTACCCCTCAAGATCGAATGCTGAGCCCTCAAAATAGTTGCCATCGAGGGTATACCATGAAAAATGCACCCCTGAGCACGGGTCCGATGGTTCTAATATGAAAATCGTGACCTCAGTGACATTCCAAAAATCATGTTCATTTTCCCGATATTTTCCATTCTCAATGATAACAGCGGTTGTGGGCGGTGAATTATCGAGATTTATGAGTATCGTGTTCACCGGCTCGTTGTTGTTGAGGTTGTCCAAACTTCCCCAAGTTATGGTGTGCAAACCCTCTTCATACCCCGCAAGAGTGAAACTTGTGCCTTCAAAATATACCCCATCGATTTTGTACCATGTGTTATACACACCTGAGTATTGATCGAAAGGAAGCAATGTTATCACTGTCGTTTCAGTTACATTCCAGACATCACCGGGATCGCTCCGATACTGGGGGACACCCACGTCAATTTCAGTGAGCGGCGGGCTATCGTCAAGATATACGACAATGGAGTTGCCTGTTTCGTTATGGCCAAGATTGTCTTCACTACCCCAGGTTATTGTATGCGAACCTTCACCATAGCCAGACATATCAAATTCTGTTCCCTCATAATAATCTGGATCGATCATATACCATGTTTTAGCTATTCCAGAGTTATGACTGGGATAGTCCTGTGGAGTTAGGGAAAAGGTGGTGGAGGAAGTGACATTGGTGCCATCGTAGGGTGTAGATGGATGCCGTAGAGAGCCGATTTCAAATGAGGTGACCGGATCTGAATCGTCCACCCAAACTGTGATGGAATTCCCTGTCTCATTGTTTCCCAGGTTGTCTTGGCTACCCCAGGTTATGATGTGTTCGCCTTCGCCATGGCCAGACAGGTTGAAGCTGAGGTCTTCAAAATAATCGCCATCTATCATGTACCATGTTAAATCCACACCCGAATATTGATCTGCAGGTGACAAGATTAAGGTTGTAGACGATGTAATATTCCAATCGTCACTGGGATTCTTGCGATAGTTATCAACCCCAATATCAATACCGGTGTCAGGCTCCGTGTCATCCAGGATCACGATAATAAAATTGTTGGTCTCGTTGAAACCGAGGTTGTCCTGGCTGCCCCACGAGAGTGAGTGCGGTCCGTCCCCACGGCCCAAAAGGGTGAAGGCTTCCCCCTCAAAATATTGGCCGTCTATGGTATACCATGTGAAATTGATACCGGCCGGGGTGTCCAGCGGATTTAAAATGAAGTTGGATAAAGATGTGACGTTCCAATAATCGGTTATTAAGTTGTGATATTTTGGCTCTTCAATTGTTAGAGTTGTTTCCGGCCAGTTCGTATTCAGATATACGGTCACAGGGGGGTTTGTTTCGTTAAAGCCGAGATTATCAGCGCTTCCATAGGTGATAGTATGCAAGCCTTCGCCATAACCTGATAGACTAAAACTCAAACCTTCAAAATAGCTGCCATCGATGGTGTACCATGTAAAATCTACGCCCGAAAACTGGTCCACTGGTGAGAGTGTGAAGCCCGTTGCCTCTGAAACATTCCAATGATCGTTATCATTCTCCCTATGTTTTGGCTCGCTTATGGATATGTCTGTGGAGGGTGGTCCATCGTCCACTATTATATCGTAGTATTTCGTGTCTTCATCCTGCCCTAGATTATCTGAGGAATTGTAATATATCGTATGGGCACCAGGTGTTGATATGGTGAAGTCTCCCTCGTAGGACGTCCAAATATCAGTATCTATCTTGTACCAGATACCGGCCACACCTGAGCCTGCATCGTCTGTGGCCGTCAAATTGAATTCCGTGCTCGGATTCACATATGTCGGGGATGAGCTGTATTTTGGGGTACCAACTGTTAGGGTCGTGTCAGGTGGTATATCGTCCACGAATATCTCATAAGATTTCGAGCCTTCATCCTGCCCTAGATTGTCCGTTGAATTGTAATATATCGTATGAGCACCGGAGGTTGATATGGTGAAGTTACCCCCGTAAGGCGTCCAAGTACCTGAATCTATCTTGTACCAAATACCGGCCAGGCCTGAGCCTGCACCGTCCGTTGCCGTCAGATTGAATTCCGTGCTCGTGCTGACGAAGGGCGGCGGTAAACCGTACTTTGGATTACCAATCTCAAGGGTCGTATCTGGTAGTAAATTATCCACGAATATATCATAGGACTTCGTAATCTCATCACGCGCTAGATTGTCCGTAGAATTGTAATAGATCGTATGAGCACCTGGGGATGATATGGTGAAGTTGCCGCCGTAAGGCGTCCATGTGCCTGAATCTATCTTGTACCAGGTACCAGCCAAACCTGAGCCGGCACCGTCCGTGGCAGTCAAATTGAATTCCGTGCTCGTGTTGACATAGGACGGGGATGAGCTGTATTTTGGGGTACCAACTGTAAGGGTCGTTTCAGGTGGTATATCGTCCACGAATATCTCATAAGATTTCGAGCCCTCGTCCTGCCCCAGGTTGTCCGTGGAATTGTAATAAATTGTATGAGTACCAGTTGTTGATATGGTGAAGTTGCCGCTGTAAGGCGTCCATGTGCCTGTATCTATCTTGTACCATATACCGGCCAGACCTGAACCCAATCCATCCGTTGCCGTTAAATTGAATTCCGTACTCGTGTTGATATATGTCGGGGATGAGCTGTATTTTGGGGTAGCAGCTGTAAGGGTAGTTTCAGGTGGTATATCGTCCACGATTATATCATAAAACTTCGTTACTTCATCCTGCCCTAGATTGTCTGTGGAATTGTAATAGATCGTATGGGCACCTGGCGATGATATGGTGAAGTTGCCGCTGTAAAGCATCCAAGTGCCTGAATCTATCTTGTACCAAATGCCAGCCAAACCTGAACCTAGGTCGTCCGTGGCCGTCAAATTGAATTCCGTGCTCGTGCTGACGAAGGGTGGCGGTAAACCGTACTTCGGGTTTCCAACTTCAAGGGTCGTATCAGGGAATAAATTATCCACGAATATATCATAGGACTGCGTGCCTTCATCATATCCGAGGTTGTCCGTGGAATTATAATAGATTGTATGGGCACCTGGAGATGATATGGTGAAGTCACCTCCGTAAGGCGTCCAAGTGCCTGAGTCTATCTTGTACCAGGTACCAGCCAAACCTGAGCCAGCACCATCTGTGGCCGTCAAATTGAATTCCGTGCTCGTGTTGACATAGGACGGGGATGAGCTGTATTTTGGGGTGCCAATTGTAAGGGTCGTGTCAGGCGGTATATCGTCCACGAATATGTCATAGAACTTTGAAATTTCATTCTGTCCTAGGTTGTCCGTGGAATTGTAATAAATCGTATGGGCACCTGGCGATGATATGGTGAAGTTACTACTGTAAGGCGTCCATGTGCCTGAGTCTATCTTGTACCAGATTCCGGCCAGGCCCGATCCGCCGCTATCAGTAGCTGTCAAATTGAATTCCGTGCTCGTGTTGACATAGGACGGGGATGAGCCATACGTTGGTTCTCCAACGCCAAGGGTCGTATCAGGAGGCGAATCGTCCACTAATATATCGTAAAGCACAGTAACTTCATTATGACCCAAGTTGTCCGTTGAATTGTAATAGATCGTGTGAGCACCTGGCGATGATATGGTGAAGTTGCCGCTGTAAAGCGTCCAAGTGCCTGAATCTATCTTGTACCAAATTCCGGCCACACCTGAGCCAGCACCGTCGCTAGCTGTTAAGTTGAATTCAGTGCTAGGGCTGACATAGGGCGGTGGCGAACCGTAAACTGGATCTCCAACGGCAAGGATCGTGACAGGAGGCGTGTCTTCTACGAATACTCCATAAACATTGCCTGTTTCGTTCAAGCCCAGGTTGTCTTCACTGCCCCAGGTTATGGTATGTGCCCCTGGTGTAAGCGTAAAGGCTCCTGAGTACTCAGAATAAAGACCGTCCACTGTGATCCAAGTAAAATTGACGCCGGAGCCCTGGCCATCATCGATTTCTGTGATATTGAATTCAGTTGAGGAGGTGACATTCCAATCGTCCGAGGGCTGAGCGCGGAATTTTGGTGAGCCGATGGTCATGTTCGTTATTGGGGAAGATGTATCAAGGTTAACGAGAATTCCCGAGACTTGATAGTTGCCCAGGTTGTCTTCCGTTGACCAAAATATCTGAATTTGGCCCTCATCGAACCCGGTAATATAAAAACTGGTACCTTCGAGATAATCGCCCTCAATCATGTACCATGTGTAATTCACACCAGACCCATTCTCTGAGGGTATCAAAGTGAACAACGTTGTGTCGGTTACGTTCCAAGGGTCACCTGGATTTAACTGGTATTTTGGAACATCGATGTCTAAATCGGTGTCGGGGGGAGTATTGTCAACATTTACCACCATGTAATTACCTGTCTCGTTATTCGTGGCATTATCCACGCTGCCCCAAGTTATATCGTGCTCGCCGTCTGGATAACCGAACAAGTCGAAGTTCAAACCCTCGAAATACTCGCCGTCGATTGTATACCAAGTGAAATTCACGCCCGAGTAATTGTCTTCAGCAGATAAGGTGAAGGATGTATCTTCCGTCACGTTGTAATTATCCCCTTCATTTTTCCGATATTTCGGCTCTCCAATAGTAAGGGCCGTTGTGGGCGGGCCCATATCGCTCACTGTGATGTTAACGGTGTCATTATCCCAATTTCCAAAATAATCGCTGACATTCAGAATCACGGTCTATATCCCTGGCTCAGTGAAGATATGTGTAACGATCGCCTCAGTTCCGTTATAATAGGTGCCGTCCCCGAATGACCAGTTGAACCATGCAATATACCCTGAATTATCGTATGAGTCTGAGCCGTCCAGGAACACGAGGACATTTATATCCGAGATATTATCTGGTCCGGCATCTGCCACTGGGGGAATATTGCCCGGCACCGCGACGTTGATGACCTCTGGTGTGTACAGCATGTGCCCTTCTTCATCCATAATTCTTACACGATAATCCCAAAAACCCTCAACCAACGCGATACAATTGATAACACCGGGGCCTCCTCCCATCCAACTGATGGGAGTTTGGGTTGGTGTAACCTCCCAGGGATCTGAAGTGTTGGTGTGTCTGTGTTCGAGGATGTAGGAGCCATTATTGCTGTCGCTATCATCACCTACATCCTCATCCGGAAAACCTGTATCGTTGATTATGAAATCATATGCCGTGTCTATAGTCATGTTGGTTATGGGATCCGACAGGTATATGCCTGTTGGCCCTGAATATATTTCGTTGAATCCCAGGGACATATTGCCATCCGGAGCAATGGTACTTATGTTCCAAACCCAGGCGTAAGTATCCGAGCCGTTGTAGCTGGAGCTGTTTGGATCGGTGATGTTTCTAAAACCTGTTACCGTATTTTTCCAGGGATCGTTATCATTGCCTTGATTTAGCTTCTCTTCCAGGTGTTGAGTGGCGGTAGCCTCCTCCAGATCCACCAAATAATGGCTCTCATTGTCGTTCTGGGTGGTAACAGAATCATCTATGTGCCATATCAATATGCCGTCACCAGGTAATGCGCTGTCAAATCCTATTTTCTGCCGATTTTCTATTAAAAAGTACTCATCTGTATTCTGCGATGGATCATGTGCCCAGATCTTGTAGACAATGGAATTGTTCTCCACAGGAGGGGTTTCTATCTGCGTTAACGATAAGTCAGAGGTCACTATTATCGGCTCAACCCATCCGAGTTTCATCTTTGACCATGCACAAAAATGAGCGGGTGTATTGCCGCCGCCGTTCCATGAGCCGCCTGCCATGATTCCCCAATCACCGATCCCGTATGAGCTACCATCCCTGTCGTACAGATCAGGCAAACCCAGAACGTGACCGAACTCATGGGCGAATACACCGATTTTGCCATCATCTGGTTCTGTGGTATAAACCCGGGCCCAAACTCCCTCATCCGTCATCTTCCATGGAATAATGGCGCTCTGATGTGACCATATTAAATCGGTATTTCCGGGGGTACCTTCCTGACCATCACCAGCATGTATAATGAAAAGGGCATCGACATCTCCATCGGAATCTGCATCGTACTTCGAGAAATTTACTGAGGGATCCGCCAGCTCTACAGCTTCTCTTGCCATCTCGTATATCGGTCCATTGGCGTTATCTCTACCGGTCCCATCCTCACCGTACCATTCCATAGTATGAGAACTCTGAAATGGCCCCACAACATCCACTTCCACATCGAACATTCCGTATGAGACCTCCTGATAATATGTGCGCATCGAATCGCCTGCTGTGTCATTTAGCATCTGGTGAAAATAGGATTGATCGTGTCCTCCTACAAAATCTTTGTTCGTAAAATTCAGCATGATGGCAAGGGCTTTAAATGTGCCGTTCCAAGGCGGTGCGCGGGTGCCCCGATCAAAATCCCTATCACGGAGCCCAGGGGGAGGATCGTTGGCAAGATGCTTTGGCTGAGTGAGCCTTGATTCAACACCAACCTCCCCTACCCTGTCAAATGTAGGAGCCAGTATTCCATCTTCTCCCTTTACAGCATAAGTCCACCACCCCTCCTCATCCTCTATTATCGTGTATCCATCCATGGTTTCTTCATGACCGCCTGTTCTGTCCACCGACATCCTTGCTTGAAATTCTGTTCCATCCGGTTGAGTCAATGTAAAGGGTGTAGGATCGGGATGATAGGGAATGTAGAAATCGTACAAAAATTCATTATTATGGTCATTTTGAGGGTAATTATGAGCATCTAGCGCTGTTTTCTCGACTGGGAACTCTAGATCATCCGGCACCTCCACAACAGAGCCCAACAGCCCGATAATCAAAAGACAAAGCACCAGCAGGGAAACCATAATGCCGAGATGACCCTCACTGCCCACTTTTCTCATAGTCACACCATTTCATATCTTCAAAGTCTTCCCCTATTAATAATAGTTCTAGTATTCTGCAATATGTATTATGTACTGCTCAACGTACCCCAGATAATATAGTGTTTAATGTTATGGCAAGAATGATATAAATACTCTTTCATATCACCAATGGGAGTGACAGCCTAGGGTTCCCAACTTGGGAAATTATTTTGTAACTCATCCACGAATTTCCACAATCGCTTTTAAAAGCCCAACATAGAGAGGAGCAGGCCTCATGGGCCTTGATTTCAGCTCAGGATGGAACTGCGAAGCCACAAAATATGGATGGCCCTCGAGCTCCGCTATCTCCATTCTGATCCCATCCGGTGCTTTCCCGGTGAATTTCAGGCCTTTTTCCTCTATCTTTTTTATGTAATCAGGGTTTATTTCGTATCTATGGCGGTGCCTCTCAGAAATTTGTGTTGAGCTGTACAAGGCGTTAGCTTTCGAGCCTTTCTGGACATTCACATTTTGGGCACCTAAGCGCATGGTACCCCCAAGATCAGTCACACCCTTCTGCTCTGGTAGAATGTCCACAACCGGATGGGGTGTGTTCTTATCGAACTCCGTGCTGTTCGCCCCCTCAAATCCAAGCACATTCCTACAGAACTCTACAATCGCCAACTGAAAGCCCAGGCAGATGCCAAGGAACGGTATCTTATTCTCCCTTGCGTACCTGGTGGCTTCAATTTTTCCTGGAGCACCACGCTTCCCAAAACCACCTGGCACAACGATCCCATCCACGCCCTCAAGCTGGTTTGGTGTGTCGCTCGGAACTTTATCATCAGCCTCTACCCATCGTATGTTCACCTTCGTCTTCGTCAAGGCACTGCAATGGCGAAGTGCCTCTATATGACTCATATAGGAGTCCTTGAGATGGGTGTACTTTCCCACTAAGGCCACTGTAACCTCCCTATCCGGGTTTTCCAGCCTTTCAAGAAAGGCCTTCCATTTCTTGAGATCCTCAGCAGTTGTGGTTATTCCCAACCTGTCCAAAAGAAAAGCTGTAATGCCCTGTTTTTCGAGAATTATCGGCACCTGGTAAATGCTGTCGGCATCTATAGCGCTGATAACAGCGTTGGTCGGCACGTCACAGAAAAGCGAGATTTTATCCTTGATCGTCTTTGTGAGGGGATCCTTAGCTCTGCAAACGATGGCATCAGGTTGAATGCCTATGGCCCTCAACTCCTTGACAGAGTGCTGAGTTGGCTTGGTCTTCTGCTCGCCCACCACGCTCATAACAGGCACGAGAGTGATATGAACGAATATGCAGTTCTGGTGCCCTACCTCGATATGCAGCTGCCTTACCGCTTCTAAAAAAGGCATGGATTCGATGTCACCCACGGTGCCTCCAAGCTCAACCAGCGTCACATCTGCTCCCGAGTTCTTGGCAGCCTCCTTGATCATGTTCCGTATCTCGTCCGTGATATGCGGGATGATCTGCACCGTCTGGCCTAAATAATCACCCCTTCTCTCCTTCTCGATCACGGACCTGTAGACCTTGCCTGTGGTGATGTTGTGGTCCTTTGTCAGGTCAACATCCAAGAAGCGCTCATAGTTACCAAGATCTAAATCCACTTCGCTTCCGTCATCCAACACGAAAACCTCGCCGTGCTGATATGGATTCATCGTGCCTGCATCGCAGTTGAGATAGGGGTCGATCTTTATGGCCGTGACCTTCAAGCCCCTGCTCTCCAAAAGCTTTCCCATGGAGGAGACAGTGATGCCTTTACCTAGACCTGATAAAACACCGCCCGTGACGATTATATATTTCATTGTTTTTGCCTCACGGGAATGGGGAATGACATTGTATATCTATAAAAGTAACGTGGTATTTTGTCGCAGTCATAATTTAATAAAGAACATTTATCCGATGTATTGTTCTATTTCCAATAGGTTTGTTTCAAGGATTTTTGTAAAGACAAGGGGGTGTATGGTTATTGAAAATATTAGTTAATAACAGAACTTTTGCAAAAATTAAGACTGGGTAATTGTTAAATCCATTTTATCC